>CACXBN010000077.1 GCA_902765885.1 uncultured Ruminococcus sp.
CTGGGCACATTTCTTCAGGTTTCTTGCCCGGCTGTAATAGCCCATGCCTTCCCATAAGCGCATCAGTCTGTCATCATCGCATGATGCAAGAGAAGGAATATCGGGAAGTTCTGACGTGAATTCAATGAATTTCTCCCGGACTGCTTCTACACGTGTCTGCTGCAGCATGATCTCACTCAGCCAGACATGGTAAGGATCACCTGTCTCACGCCATGGCAGATCGCGCTTGTTCGCTTCATACCATGATAAAAGTGCTGTTTTCATTTCATTCGTTATTTCGTATGCTGTAGGATAGCTGCTCATGAAAACAATTTTACAACGGTTTTGATAATTGAGAAAAGGCTGATACTGGTTTATAATGTACTGGCAATGCAGGCGTGGTTCAATGGCAGAACCTCAGCTTCCCAAGCTGATGACGCGGGTTCGATTCCCGTCGCCTGCTTTAATCAAGAAAAAGCGCTTAATCATGTTGTAAATGTACAAAACAACTTGGCCCAAAGGCGAATAGGTGTATAGAAAAAGAGCATTGACAGATCATAAGTGTGCGCTAAAGAAAGACAGATTGGCTGTCTTTTTTTCTATTTTGATTAAGTGTTACTTCACAAAGCTCATTTTCAAGATATAATGATTATGCAAATGGCTCGAGAAGAGTAGAACGAGAGGCGTTCTGTATGAACGCCTTTCTTCGTTATACAGATAATTTTGTGATTATGTTTTTGTATTTTGTTTTATCTGTCGCGTTTCTTAATTCTTTTGTTTTAATGTTGTAGTATTCTACCAAGACTTCTAAACTGTTTGCATGGCATACACAATTCCGAATAGGAACAACTCGTTTTAGAAAGTCATCAAATGTTCCTGGACTTGAATACCCAAATGTTGCATTTGCTTGTAATAATCCTTGAAAAATACAGTCATGTACTTTTTTGTCGCATGCTCTATAAACAACAATTACATTCGATAAAGACAATCTATCGAAGAAGATAAAACTGTCTTCATATCTTTTCATCTTCTGGTAAAAACCAGATATTTCATCTAGCAAATGCTCTCTAACCTTATCTGGAATATTCATACTGATAACATTTGCCGACAAAGTGTTGCAAAATGAGAGAAAACTCGAGAAGGAGTCTATGTGATAATAATTCAATACTTCAGTGGCAACGATTGAGTTAAATGTTGATTCAAACCACATCAGGTTTTCGAAGATTTTTTGATATGAAACTCGTTCTTTTTGATATTTCTGATAATATTCAGAAAATTCTGTCTCGTGATCATAAATATGATTGTTTTTTGCATCACGTGCTGATTTCCCGGTTGATGGATCAAATCGAGCAAAGCAATGTTTGTAAGGCGTGATTACGTTTATATAGCAGTGTTCATACAAAATCTTTTCGGCATCTTTTTTGCTGATGTCGTTATATGTAACCTTCTTGTTTTGTTCAAGGTATTCAACCAATTCCTGAACAGTCTTTGGCTTTTTATAAGTAGTTCTCATACCAACTCCTTAGAAAAACCGGCAATGCCGGTCACTTATCTCTACGCTGAATAAGGGAGTCATCCCCTCCGCCGAATTCAGATTGCCACGCTTGAGCTGCGATTTCTTGTCGTTTAAGGTCTTCAATGGATAGTTTAGCTGTGTCGGGAATCTTCAGTATACGATCTACTGCTTTCTTCGTGTCAGGACTGGCTGAATCATAGGCGGCGAGGAGGCGTTTCCCGTGCTCTGTGATTTGAGAATCATTTTTCGGAGCAATATCATCTTTTGTGAGAGAAATTTCAGTAGAACATTTTACAAAATGTGTAAATCAAATGTACAAAACAACTCGGCGGGATGCATTAATTCTCTGCCGGTTCTTCTGCAGGAGTTTCGCGTGTCTGACGCCACTGGGCATATGCGGACAGTTCCGGCTCTACCATTTTCAGTGCGACCATTGCGACTCCGATATCATCCAGGTGTCCGATCAGCGGGATATTATCCGGGATCAGGTCTTTTCTCTTAACAAAGTAGAGGAATGAGCTGACGATCGCTGCGATCACTCTCGGAGAGACTGCAGTGTACTCCTTTGTGATATAGCTCTTGACCATGGATATCATGAGCGGGACATTGGACAGTGTTGTACCGACAGTCGGCACTTCCTTCAGTCTTGTCTGAAGGTCATCCAGAAGTCCGTCGATCTTTGCCGGATCCTGGATCAGTTCCTGTGC
>CACXBN010000078.1 GCA_902765885.1 uncultured Ruminococcus sp.
CAGTTCGGGTTTCACTTATAGCCAACCTTTTCAGACAGATGCCCAAATGGTTTTAGATTTAAAACTTTCTTATGAGCACCCGCCTAAACGGGAAGCTGCTTTTTTAGCATTCAAACTATTGCAATTATCAAAAGCTGGAAGACTCCTCCAAACAGGAATATTATCCATGTCATATGCCATGCACCGGTTATTATGCTCACGGCAATGAACGATGAGACAACAAGCATCCATAATATGATAGTCAGTCCGACTTTGAGAACATGTGAAAGGCTTTTGCCCTTGTTGAATCTGAGTATCATTTCAAGCAATACCTGTCCCATCAGTGCCCAGACCGGGATAAGCCATGAAAGATGCCAGATGTTATATTTCACGCTTACATAGAAGTATGTTGAGAGTGCAATCGCCCAGACGACAAACGATATCTGCCATATAAGAGTTGCTATGCTTTTGAACGGTTTTCTGTCTGTCTTTTCCTCTTCCGTCTTTGGAAGTTTGTCCAACTCTTCCCTGACTTCATCGAGATCAGAAACGATTTCCCTGTACGCTTCTATTTCTGATTTTCCGGAATTGATCTTATTGTGATACTCAGTGAGCAGCTTTTCTACAGTCTCGCTCTTAGCCTGCATGGCTGACTCAGAACCGACTTCATCACAAATATTGTCTATCCTTTTTTCAATCTCTTTTTCCATACTGTTCTCTTAATTAATCAGCCAAGCTTATATAATTCCAATTCAAACCGTAAGACAGATACACATATGTGTTGTCAGGCACGAAAAGCGCGTCTTCCAGGTAAGTATCTCCGTCACCTATCGGCATTGTAAACTGATTATAGATTCCCCGATAGACGGCCACATGTACATGTGAACCTCCGGCAAATCCATAGTCGCCACAGTCATAGAAGTACTCTCCCTGAGCAAGAGGACGTCCGACATAAATATCCGATATATCATTGTCGTGCATGAAACAGATCGTCATATAATCATATGAACCATCTGCGAATCTCACCATGTTGTCGCTCTGAATATATACTGCATTGCATGCAGTGTAATTTGCGAAAATATCAACGACATGTGCGTTAAACGGAGCCTTGACCATACCCTCTGTAGGTTGCATATCAACTGCATTCTGATTCATATGTGAATATGTGTCATATGCTCCCTGAGTGATTACCATGGAATCGGCCACAAATATTGCAAGCTCTTCACCTGAATAGTTTGTCACAGAATGTTTGATGAATTCCCACGTCTGCGGAAGGCTTCCGTCGGGAGCAAATTCGGCAAGTGTTACGGCACTTCCGGTCGCTTTGCTCGTGTCTGCAGTGAGGCAGCCTTTCAGACTGTTGTCAGCAGCACTTATGACCCATTTTCCATCGAGAGAAGCACTTATATTGAACTCCATTGCGTATATTGTTGTGGCAGTGTACAGTTCTGCATTTAAAGTGTATGGATGAACTCCGAGTACACGTCCGAAACCGTTTTTGGATGCAGCAGAATAAATATAGTATGTGCCTTTTGCTGTTCTTTGAATTCTGAACGTCTGTGTAGAATCATCTGTTCCATTCCACAGTGTTATTCCTGCACCGTCGTAATCCTGGTTGTATCCGTCGACTGCTACATTCAGAAACATATCGGAATCCGGAGATTTTATTTTATAATAACCGTCCGGAATTATCCATCCGTTTCCATAACCGACAAGTGACATATACTTGTCTACTTCATCACTGTTCTTGTTCCAAATCAGAAAAACGGCATCATTATATGAAATGATATTTTTGGAAACAAGGTAGTCCGAATATACCTTTCCCGTATTCTTCATAAGTGCACGGAGTGTATTGTACATGGCCTCTACCGCAGAGCCTCTTGTGAAGATGCCTTCTTTCGTACTCCAGATTCCGGCTTCTATGGCTGAGGTGGTAGCTGCTTCCGGAATAAAGTCACCGGCAGATTCTCTGTATCCGAGAGCCGTGAGACAATAACTCATAAATCTTTCCGGGGTTTCGACCTGGTCAGGGAAAAATTTTTCTCCTTTTATTCCAAAAAGAAAGTCGTATCTGTAAAGGTATCCGACATAGTCTGATGCCCATTCGGGTACATCCGTAAAAGGATGTGGCAGATGTCTTTCAAGAGCAGCTTTCTCTGCCCCCATGATTCTTACAGCCATAATAGCAGATTCGATTCTGTTAAGACCTCTCTCCAAGCTGAACTCCAGGCCGCCGTCGGAATTTGTGCCAGTGCCGTTTATGAAGCCCAGATAATATAGTCTTTTAGCAGCTTCTTCCTGTTCGAGATTAGTACCGGCAACAACTATTGTTGTGAAATGTTTTGTGAGATAGTGTATAAAATCGATAATGGATACTGCCGAAACGCTGACTGACATCATAATGACTGCCAGCACAGCGGCAATTATCTTTATTATTTTTTTCCTAAACATATATCCTATTCCTTTTCGAGGAACTGTACTTACAAAAATCACCATTTTTCATTATACTACAAATTTAGATTTTTGTCAAGAAAAAGGTGAAAGCCACATTTGCGGTGTTGCTTTCACCAATTTTACTTTCATATTTTATTACATCAATTTCTATTTTATCACTTCGTTGGTGTAGAGCCCGGTTATTCCCATATCAAAATATTTCTTTTGTAATTCCGGGTCGTCTACCGTATGAACAAACAGTGCGGTACCGGCATCCTTTATACCATTCATAAACCCTTCCACATCACATAACTCATATGAAAAAGTAAGCCCGACCAGCACATGTTCTTCTGCAAACGCCTTAAGATGATCATAGTCCGTTTTCTCAGCCCAGCTCAGCCTGTAAAGCGTATATATGATATATTTATATCCAAGCTGACCGACTTTATCATATTCATCTTCCGAGTATATCTGGGCAATGAATCTTGAGAGTTTTCCGGGATAATGCGCGGCTATGTATTCAAGTCCTGCGACATTATCATTCTTAAAGTCGGTTATTATGTAAACGTTTTCATTCTCTTCAAGGTATTCCATCACGTTCTCGAGTGTGACAGGCGTATATTGTCTGTATATCTTTGTTTTGACAAATTCATCATATGAGAGTTTATCTCCCTCATATTCAATATCATCTGAATATGAAGGAAACCAGTCATGTATGCACACTATTCTGCCGTCAGATGTATAATTGAAATCGAGCTCAATGAAATCAATTCCTGCCTCTTTACACTGTTTCAGCCCCTCTGCAGAATTGGATACATTAAAAAACTTTGACTCTCCATAAAGATTTACGCCGCTTAGCTTGCCAGCTCCATGCACTATATATTTTATTTTTTCTCCAAGCTCGGTTGCTGACAAGGAAACTTCGGGATAATTATCGGAAACAACGGTGTTGTCACATGACACAAGCGATGTGCCGATCATAAGAACAGCTATGATGACTTGAATCAGCCTTCTTAAACCCATATACCCACCTTATAAATATGAGCGGGAAACGATTCCCGCTCATACATTGATTTTAATTGTTTTATTCTGCTGCTTCTTCTGTAGCTGCTTCAGCAACTTCTTCTGCAGCGTTAACAGCATCTTCGACTGCTTCTTCTGCAGCTTCTTCTACAGGCTCATCATCTGAATACACAAGAACGTTCTCTTCAGCGACAGGCTCTTCTTTTTCTATAAGAGCTGACATGGAGAGGCTGACTTTGTGATTTTCGTTGTCGATCTTTGTGATCTTTGCAGGAACTACCTGACCAACTTCAAGCACTTCGTCGGGTTTTCCGATCTTGTGATCTGTAATCTGGCTTATATGGATAAGTCCGTCACATCCGGGAACTATCTCAGCAAATGCTCCGAAAGGCATCAGGCTGACGATCTTAACATCGGCAACATCACCTTCTTTATACTGTGCTGTGAAGATGTTCCAGGGGTTCATGGCTTCTGTCTTGTATCCGAGAGAGATTCTCTTCTTTTCGGGATCGAAGCTTTTTACATATACGTGAATCTTGTCGCCTACAGATACAACTTCTTTGGGAGAACGAATTCTTCTCCATGAAAGTTCCGAAGTGTGAACCATTCCGTCAACACCGCCGAGATCAACGAACGCACCGAAATCAGTGATGCTCTTAACTTCTCCGTCAAATTCCTGACCTTCTGCAAGGTTGCTCCAGAATGCTTCCTGCTGTGCCTTTCTTTCTTCTCTCTGTACGGCACGGATAGAAGCATATGCCCTCTTTCTTTCGGGCTTTGTTTCGATGATTTTAACCTTCTGAACAGTGTTAAGAAGCTGATGAAGGTCGTCGCCTTTCTTAACTCCGCTCTGAGAAGCAGGGATAAATACCTGTACGGAATTGATGGAAATGATTGCTCCTGCGGGAAGAACGCTGACTATCTTTCCTTCGAGTGTTTCGCCGCTTTCTTTTGCCTCAACGATTCTTTCCCAGTTTGCATCTGAATCAACTTTTGTCTTATCAAGAGTAGCGATACCGTCGATGTCACTTACTTTAACAACTTTAGCTTTGATAACATCGCCTACTTTGAAGACTTCATCAAGCTTAGCCTGAGGATCATCAACAGCTTTATCATGAGCTATAACGCCTGTTGTCTTTGTTCCGAGATCTACGTGAATCTCGGTTGGCGTAATAGAAGTGATTATGCCTTCAACTATTTCTCCTGTATTTAAAGTTTTTAAAGAATCTTCGAGCATTTCAGCAAAATTTTCAGTCTGCTCATTCATGGTTTCATATACCTCCTGTATTACACTGTCTGGTGTCGACGCACCGGCAGTAATTGATAAATTTATAGAAGCATCCGAAATCTTCGGGCAATCGGATGAATCTGTAACGAAATAGACATTAGGGCATTTTTCAGAGGCTATCTCACAAAGCCTTTTGGAATTGGAACTGTCAGGACTTCCTATGACAATCATCATATCAGATTGTTCTGCCAGCTCGCGAGCCTCCTCCTGCCTTTCTTGAGTTACACAGCATATTGTATCAAAAATGACGGCATTTGTATATACCTTTTTGACATTTTCCACACTTTTTTTCCATTGGTCTAAATTTTGAGTTGTTTGAGCAGCCAAACTTATGCAGTTTTCACAATCGCCGTTTTTAGCCATTGTTTCGACCAATTTTTCGACTTCATCGGCATTGGAGAGAGCAAATCCCCTGCCTCTGACACAACTCATTATTCCCTCAACCTCCGGATGGTTGGGGTTTCCAAGAAGAAGAAATACTTTATCTTCTCCTGAATTTTCGTAAGCTATTTTTCTGACTTTTCTGACATATGGACACGTGCAGTCAAGCAGTCTGAAATTCTCGTTTCGCTCTGAGCACTTCTGAAGTTTTTCAACAATTTCCCTGAGTTCTCCATGTGCTCTTATAACAAGCGATATCTCCTCGCCGGAGTCTGCCCTTCTGATAATATCGTCCACATCTGCTCTGGAAACTTCTTCAACACCTTTTTTTCGGATTTCATCCACATACTTGTCATTGTGAATTATTCTTCCGAGTGTAAGTATTTTTCTTTTGTTTCCATAGTGTTCAAGCTCTGATTCGAGTGCCCCCGTAGCTCTTCGTACGCCAAAGCAAAATCCTGCATGCTTGGCAATCTTAATTCCCATGCGACTTCTCCGTGCGTCTCAGCCGCAGTCTCAGTCTTCTTTTGACTGTATCAGTTGCTTCATCGACTGTTTTCGCAATTTCTTCGTCATTATACTGGGTCTTTATATCCCAGGTCTCAGCCGGACCGTATTTGATCTCACATATCTTTCTGAATATGATCCTGGAAGCTCTCAGATATTCCGTTGAATTGTTTGCATCAAATTCAAGTTCCTCGCACGGAATCGGTTTTCCGAATGTTATGGTATTCACTTTAAACATTCTTGTCTTCATTCCCTTGTTATCTATAAAAACAGGAACTATGGGAACCTGAGCATGAGACACTATCATTCCTATGCCTGATTTTATATTTGTCAAACGGGGATCCACTTTTTTGTTTCTGTGTCCCTGGGGGAAGATACCTACTATCCTGTCCTTCTTCAGGAGCGCGATGGACTTCTTAATACCTCCGACATCAGCCCCTTTTCTGTCTATCGGATATGCTCCCAGAGCTGAAATCAGCGGTTTTAAAGGCGTTTTGAACAGCTCTGCTTTTGCCATAAATCTGATTTGCAGTTTTGAAGCAGCCACCATGACTATACAGTCAGAAAGTGATGTGTGATTTGCCACAAGAAGTGCAGCATGGCCTTCTTCAGGCAGATTTTCCAACCCGTTCACTCTGATTCTGTAAAGTGCACAAATCGGACGCCAGAATATTTTTATTATTTTTGAATAAAATGACATCACTGCCTCCTTTCCGCTGTTCTTGGTTAAAATTTATGAATTTGCCCTTTCAAGGCATCTGTTGATAAGGTCGATGATGACACCTGCTGTTTCCTCTATAGTTCTGTCATTCACCAAAGTAACGGCATCTTCAGCAGGTTTCAGCGGAGCTGTTTCACGGTTTGAATCCTGCTCGTCACGAGCTCTCATGCTCTCGAGTATTTCCTCATACTTGACATCCATGCCTTTTTCAGTCTGTTCAAGATATCTTCTTCTGGCTCTTTCTTCCAGATTCGCAATCATGAATATTTTCACTTCCGCATCGGGAATTATGACTGTTCCTATATCACGGCCATCCATTATTACTCCGCCCTTGAGTGCGAGCTGTCTCTGAAGATCAAGCAGGAACTGTCTCACCTCGGGTATTTTAGAAACAGCGGACGCATAATATGAAACTTCTTCTGTTCTGATCTTGTCGTCCACAGATTCCCCGTTAAGGTGCATTGACGGCTTTCCGTCGATCTGTTCCAGTGTCACATTGATTTTCGGGAGCGCTGCTATGATTTTTTCAGTATCATATGCATCTATACCCGCTCTTATCATATAAAGACCGATCGTCCTGTACATAGCGCCGGTATCAACATATGCGAGCCCGGTTTCCTTTGCCACAACTTTCGCAATCGTGCTCTTTCCGGCGCCGCTGGGACCGTCAATGGCAACTCTTATATCTTTAATATCCATTATTATCTCCAGTTACTTTAGTACCTGC
>CACXBN010000079.1 GCA_902765885.1 uncultured Ruminococcus sp.
AGCTTTCACCATTCTCGGAATGAAGGCGGACCTCTATTCTTTTGATAATATCGATCCAGTCAGATCATTTAAAATAAAGGACTCCTGCGGCGTCGTTACGGGACCTGTCATAAAGAAGAAAACGGAACTACGGGACCGTATGTCGCGCATTATCGAAGAGCGCAGGGTAGAAGACAACGGATCGCTTTCAGACAATGAAAAGAAAAAGGCGAAATTCAGGGACGGCATGATCATGATGCTTGCCGAGACAGCGAAGGCTCTCTGGCCCAGGATGGATATAAGGGGAATAGAAGAATCCGCTCTCTTTGAAACATATGACGAAAGGGAGAAATATGTATCCTTCGCGAAAGAGTTCGTGGGAGACGCGGTGTTTGACAAGCCGGAAGACTTCTCATACTGGCTCAGCCCCGAAAAACTGAAAGAACTGTCCGAAACGAAGATGCGGTAAAACATAGAGGGAGGATCCGGATGAACATATCACAGGGAAATGCTGCATTCAGGGAACTCATGCTCGCGGCGTGCGTGGTAGCATTCGTCGCAGCTGTTGTCCTGATTGTCATACTTATCTTTAACATTGCGAAAATACTGAAGGTGAAAAAAGAAGAAAGGGCTCCGTATAAGCTTTTAAAATATGTTCTTCTTATTGTCGTAGCAGTCCTTTTCGGAGTTCTTTCCGTCATTGAATTCATATCGCTTCTGCATGTTCAGATGTGAAGAAAAACGGATACGGATGGCTTTTTATACCGTATTTTGTGCCCTTTTTTAAAAGATAAATCAATATATGCCTTTTTTGGAATGAAAATATGTAAAAAAAGCATATCGACAAAAACGCATAAAAATAGTAAAATATCAAAGTGTGTATTTATACTATACGCATGAAAACAGTAATATATATCAATAAATAGAGTTAGGAATAATAGTTATATGAACAGAGAAGAAGTACTGAACCTCCTGAACGGCGTATCAAACAGACTCTTTGCATGTGATCTTTCGGAATGCACCGAAAAACAGGCATACAAAGTCGTATGCACGGCTATTCGCGGAATGCTCGCTACAAAGAGAAAGGAATACAAGGATTCCAAGCCCAAAGGTCAGAAACAGGTATACTACATGTCAATGGAGTTTCTGGTCGGAACATCGCTCAGAAACAATCTCTATAATCTGGGAGTTCAGAAGGTTTTCGAAGACGTTCTCAAGGAACAGGGATTCGACGCTAAAAAAATATACGAACTTGACCCGGACGCAGGACTCGGAAACGGGGGACTCGGAAGACTTGCATCGTGCTATCTTGACAGTCTCACCGGAAACGACCTTCCGGCAATAGGCTTTTCGATAAGATACGAATTCGGAATTTTTAAACAGAAGATAGTCGACGGATGGCAGACAGAGCTTCCCGACAACTGGCTCGACAGAGGAGAAGTGTGGCTCCAGCCGAGAGATGACGAAACTTACGAAGTAAAATTCGGCGGAAAAGTCACCGAGTGGTATGACGAGGGCAGATTCCGTGTCGCACAGACCGGATATCACAGCGTCATAGCGGTTCCTTATGATATGTTTATCTCCGGATACCACAGCAAGGCAGTAAACAAGCTCGTTCTGTGGAGCGCAACTCTCCCGAGCTTTGACATGTCAGCTTTCTCAAGGGGAGAATATGTCCGCTCGCTCGAACAGAACACCATGGCAGAAGTTATTTCAAAAGTGCTTTATCCTGCAGACGATCATATAGAAGGAAAGAGACTGAGACTCAGACAGCAGTACCTTCTCGTAAGCGCATCCCTTCAGAGTATCCTCGTAAGGGAAATGAAGCAGTACAAGACGCTTAACCGTCTTTACGATCATGTAGCAATACACATCAATGACACGCATCCCGCTCTCTGCGTTCCGGAACTCATGAGGCTCCTCATGGACGAACACGGATACGGATGGGACGAAGCCTGGTCGATATGCGAGAAGACTCTTTCATACACGAACCATACCGTAATGAGCGAAGCGCTTGAGCGCTGGAGCGAATGGCTGTTCGAGGAACAGCTTCCGAGAGTCTACTCGATCGTAAAGGAAATAAACAGAAGATACAGGGAAAAGCTTAGCGCATTCTATCCGGGAGACTGGGGCAAGATCGATTATATGTCTGTTATCGGAAACGGTGAAGTTCGCATGGCCAACCTCTGCCTCGCGTGCTGCCATACCGTAAACGGCGTATCAAAGCTCCACACTCAGATACTTGAAGACAGTCTTTTCCACGACTGGTACGTGATGGATCAGTCCAAATTCACGAATGTCACAAACGGTATAGCATACAGAAGATGGCTGTGCCAGTCAAATCCCGAACTTGCAGCATATCTGTGCGAGATAATCGGCGACGGATATCTGAAGGACGCGCTGAAGCTCGAAGATCTGCTGAAGTACAAAGATGACCCGGAAGTGCAGGAAAAGCTCTCGGAAATCAAATATCACAACAAGCAGGCTCTTGCAAGATACATAGCAGACAAGAACGGGGTCAATGTCGATCCTCACTCGATCTTCGACATTCAGGTAAAAAGACTTCATGAGTACAAGCGTCAGCTCCTCAATGTTCTTCAGATACTGTATTTCTACAAACAGCTCAAAAAGAACCCGAATATGGAATTCGTGCCCAAAACATACATTTTCGGCGCCAAGGCGTCTGCGGGATACATGCTTGCAAAGCAGATCATAAGTCTGATCTCCGCAGTGTCTGATCTTGTGAATTCCGATCCTGACGTTCACGGAAGAATCAAAGTCGTGTTCATAGAGGATTATCGTGTTTCACTGGCTGAAATTATCATTCCGGCAGCAGACATATCGGAACAGATATCGATCGCAGGTAAAGAGGCATCCGGTACCGGCAACATGAAGCTCATGATCAACGGAGCTGTCACTCTCGGCACTCTTGACGGCGCAAACGTTGAGATCTGCGAACAGGTGGGAAAAGAAAACATGTTCCTGTTCGGTATGAACGTTGACGAGGTCAACGATCTCTGGCAAAAAGGATACAATCCGTCTGAATATCTGAAATCCGACAATGAGCTCAGGGAAGTAATAGAGATGCTGACATCCGGAGAACTCGGAAAGAGATTTGAAGAAGTCAGAGCATCGCTGCTTACAAACAGATTCGGAGTGGCAGACCAGTATATGACCATAGCCGATTTTGCAGATTACATCAGAGCGCAGAAAGACGTATCAAGCACATATCTCGATAAGAAAAAATTCATGTCCATGTCGGTCACGAACATAGCAAAAGCGGGAGTCTTCTCAGCTGACAGAGCCGTTCTTGAATACGCAGACAGGATATGGGGAATGAAGAAGAAATGAGAATTCTTTTTGACAGCAAGGATCTAAGATACAAGTCTCCTTTCGGGACAGTGGTTCCCGGAGAGGAATGCAGAATGACGATATACATTCCGGCATCTGTGAAGACCAGAGAGGTATATGTGATTCTTGAAAAAGAAAACGGGCAGGAACATGCCCGTTTTTCAATGAATTATTCGATATGCGAAAATGAGTATGAGCAGTTCACTGCCAGATTTTCGGTGGATGAGCCCGGACTCTATTTCTACTATTTTAACATAGAGACGGAAAACGAAGAATTTGATCTCTTCAAAGAGGGATACGACGGAACTAACATGGAAGAGGGCGACAAGTGGCAGCTGTCATGCATACCGTCTGATTTCAAAACTCCGGAATACCTGTCCGGGAGCGTTATGTATCAGATCTTTCCCGACAGGTTCTTTGCCGAAGGAGACGTTGATCTCACGGGCAAAATGCAGCCGTTCTGGATACATGAAAACAAATATGACAATCCGGTTTTCGCTCCGGATGAGAACGGAGAGGTCAGAAACTGCGACTTTTTCGGCGGCAACATCAGGGGAATCATATCAAAACTTGATTATCTGAAGGAACTCGGAGTAAGGGTCATATACCTGAACCCGATCTTCAAAGCATGGTCGAATCACAGATATGACACGGCTGATTACAAGAGAATCGACGAGATGCTCGGAAATGAAGATGATTTCAGAAAGCTGTGCGAAGCCGCTCATGAGAGAGACATGAAAATAATACTCGACGGAGTATTTTCTCATACGGGAAGCAGAAGCATATATTTTGATTCCGAGAACGAATTCGGAGGCGGCGCCGCTCATGATCCATCCTCGAAATACGTTGACTGGTTTGAATTTGAAGAATATCCCGACAAGTACACATCATGGTGGGGAGTAAAGACCCTGCCGTGCGTCAGGGAAATGAATGAGGATTACAGAAAATTTGTCGTCGATGACGATGACAGTGTGATCGCGCACTGGATCAGGGCGGGAGCCGACGGCTTCAGGCTTGATGTGGCCGACGAGCTTCCCGATGAGTTTATTTCGTTTATAAGAAAACGTCTGAAAAAGGAAAAAGGCGAATCCCTTCTTATAGGAGAAGTGTGGGAGGACGCGTCAAATAAATCAAGTTACGGAAAGAGAAGAACGTATTTTACCGAAGGCGAGCTTGATTCCGTAATGAATTATCCTTTCAGGTCTGCGATCATTGATTTTGTGACCGGATTTGACAATGGGCTCAGATTCAGGGATACGGTAATGAGTGTTGCGGAGAATTATCCTCCTCAGGTGCTTAATCTTTTGATGAATCTCCTTTCGACTCATGATACACCGAGAATCTATTCGGTCCTTTCGCCGTATACACCTCCGGAATCCAAAGAAGCCCGTGCAAATTATCACATGAGCGACGACGAGATTTCGATTGCGTCTGAAAGGTATCTTGCTGCCGCATTCATCCAGTTTGTCCTGCCGGGAATGCCATGCATATATTACGGGGATGAGATAGGAATGGAGGGCTTTGAAGACCCTCTGTGCAGGAAGTGGTTCAGATGGGACAAAGTCGACAATAACCGTTTCCTTTCATTCTTCAGAAGCATATCAAAAATCCGTAACGAAGAGAATATATTAAAAAAAGGATATGTGCACGTCGAAACAGAAGGACACGGCGTTGTGACCATTGACAGAGAACTCATGGGAGAAACTGTCAGGGCAGTGGTAAACATATCTTATGATACCGAAGGATATTGCCCCGGGCAAATGCTGTTTTCAAAGAATCTCAGGTATTACGACAGTATCACGGGCAAATACGAACTAGGAAGATACGGTTTTATTCTTGTGAAGAAAAACTGACCTACACTATCGCCGAAGGAATTTAAAATGAAAAATGAATCTTCAAAATCAATTCGCCTGCTTCTAGCTCTTGCATGCATTCTTCTCGCCTGTGTTATAGTTATCCAGTGTCTGTTCATTGCCGGAGTATTCCCGGCGGGACAGGGTAACCGGAGCGAAGAAGTCACGCCGCCCACCAGCTTTAGCGGGCTTGACAGGGAAGGATACAAACTCGAACAGGTCGTAGTGCTGAGCAGGCATAACATACGCTCACCGCTCAGCGGTGCCGGATCTGCGCTTGGAACGATAACGCCTCACGAGTGGTTCTCATGGTCATCAAATCCCAGTGAGCTCTCGCTCAGGGGCGGAATCCTGGAAACAGAGATGGGACAGTTTTTCCGCAAGTGGCTCGAAGAGAACGGTCTTTTCCCGGAAAACTATCATCCCGATGAAAATGCAGTGAGAATTTACTCGAACTCAAAGCAGCGTACTATAGCGACATCACGGTATTTTGCGGCAGGACTTTTGCCGACGGCAAACGTGGAAATTGAGACCCATGTCGAATATGATACCATGGATCCCGTGTTTACGCCGCAGCTCACTTTTGTGTCACCCGAATATGTTGCAGATGCGACTGCACAGGTTTTCGAATTATACGGAGAAAAGATAAAGGGGCTTTCTGACAATTATTCATTGGCCGAAGAAGTCATCGATATGAAAAAATCACCGGCATGGAATGACGGCACTGCGGGAGAATTCAGAACTGATGATACGGAACTGGTACTGGAGTACGGAAAAGAGCCGGCTGTTAAAGGTTCGCTTAAAACAGCATGTTCTGTAAGCGATGCGCTTGTCCTGCAGTATTATGAAGAATCCGATTCGGAAAAAGCAGCTTTTGGACACAAAATAACCGGGGAGCAATGGAAACAGATCTCGGAAATCAAAGATGTTTACGGGGACGTTTTGTTTACCTCTCCTCTCATAGCTTCAAATGTTGCAAACCCGCTTCTGAAAGAAATAAGATCTGAGCTTGAAGAAGACGGAAGACGGTTTACGTTTTTGTGCGGTCACGATTCAAATGTCGGAAGTGTTCTTGCTGCTCTGGAAGCTGAAGACTATGAGCTGCCCGGTTCGATAGAAAAAACGCCCATCGGATGTAAGGTCGTTTTCTGTCGCTGGAGCGATGCAGATGGCAGTTGTTTCTACAGTGTGGATATGGTATATCAGACGACGGAACAGCTTAGAAACATCGGGCTGCTTGATCTTGAACACCAGCCGGCTGTTGTCTCGATTCAATTCTCGGGACTAAAAGCAAATTCCGATGGGCTGTATAAGGAAGATGATTTCTTAAACAGACTGAGTGAATGTATCGAAAGATATGATGAAATAATTGAAGAATACTCTCTGGAAGAAGCAGCATAATTATTCTGGTGGTTCTTCACATTAGGCATGACGTGTTCATGCCTTTTTTCTTTTAAACCCCAAAAGCGTGTCAGGCAAGTTCTGACTATAGTTAAAAAAGCACCTGCCCGTGTAAAGAGCAGATGCCTTTATATATAGCAAAAATAAGGGGTGCGCCAGTTCGGCGCTTGTAAGACAGTTCGGTGAAAGTCCGAACCCGGTAAAGTCGTAGCGGGCAGCCGGTACACAGCCTTGGAGCCTGGGCCGCGAGGCCGGGTTTAAGCGTAGGCAGATGGAGCGCGAGAGCCGCAATGCGGAAGCGTGAAGCGATTCAGCCCCGTAAGTTATAATAAAGTAGTCACGGATTGAGTTCTTGAATCGTTTCGAAATGACAATCCCTTGTCCGTATAAAACGGCACTCATTTGAAAATCGAGTTCCCGTAAGCCGAGAGGTACGCCTGCACAACAAGACCGACGCTTCATAACGAAACGCCGGTCTGTCTTTTTGTTTATGATTCCAAGTTTTGCGTCGGTATATCTTTCAGAGCGTTCAGCTGATCTCGCCTTGCGTACACGACAGCGGTCACCCAGACAGTCTTCGCTTCTTCATCGATAAAATAGTAAACGATGAAGTTTTGAACAGGCATCTTATGATAGCCGATGGATCTCCACGGCTCACGGTCAAGGAGCGGAAAACGCGCGGGCATTATGTCGAGCGTGCTGATTTCTTTCTCCAATCGGTCAGCCCATAGTCTTGCGGTATCCGGCACAAGAAGAACCTTTGATATGTACGCAATCGTCTCCTGTATCTGAGCGACTGCGTGCGGCGTCAGTTTAACAAGATACCGCGTACTCATAAGACCTCACGGACCCTCTTGAACGCTTCATCCACGGAAAGACCTACGCCTGCCTTTGCTTCGTCGTGTCCTTTTTGCATCATAGCGTCAAATTGTTCGGCGCTCATGCTGTCGAGCGTCTGAATCTTCGGCACAGAAAGAGAATACGGTATTCCTCCCGTCATAATGATCTGTCTGTATAATGTGTCGATCAAGACCGAAACCGGAATGCCAATCTGCTCCAGCACGGCTTCCGCTTTTTCTTTGATTTCCGGCTGAACTCTCGCCGTAACGTTTGCTGTTTTCGTTGCCATAGCGATTACCTCCGTTTTTTATTTCACTCATAGTATACCACATTGTATCGCTAATTGCAACACAAATAATGTAAAATAACAATTAGTTTCATCAAAATTCAGATCTGTTTCCGAGAAAACAGGTTTTTTTGTAAACCAAAACCACGCGTTAGACGCGTGGTTCGGTAATAATTATATAGTTGAAGCAGACATAAAAACTCCTTGTTAGATATTATACCATATTATCTAACTCTTTGGGGTGCATTTCCAAAAATGACTTGCAGTAAGATTCGTAGTCTTGTATTCTGTTTTCTTCCCAGTATCGACTTGCCGACCTGTCACATAGTTGCCCTATGAGATGGAGCAGTCTACCGGGAGTGTTTTTTTATAGAATATCTTCAATAATGGATCGCTTAGCGAAAGTAATTTTCAGGTATTGCCCGTTTGTGCTGGTATTATTATCCTGTTTCGGTTATAATAACCTTAATATAAAGATGTGTTCCGGAGAATATAATGGGAAAGAGAATAATAGCTGTAAATGCCGGGCCGAGAAAAGGATGGAACACCGATACCCTTATCAATGAAGCTGTGAGGGGCGCGGAACAGGAAGGCGCGGAAGTAGTCAGATACGATCTGTATAAGCTCGAAAGATTCACGAACTGCATACCGTGCGGATTTCGCCTGTCTTCCCGTTATCGGCAACTATTTCTATCACGAAGAAATCACAAAATCGGCCAAGAGGGAAAAGGAACTTGAGACATAAATTGTTCTTCATGGAGGCAAGAATGGATATCAGGCATTATTATCTCGAAAAAGGGAAAGGTGATACGCTTATATTGCTCCACGGAAACGGCGAAGGCGGGGAATATTTCGAGAACCAGACAGAGGCGTTGTCACAACACTACCATATATATGTGATCGACACCCGCGGCCACGGAAAGACTCCGAGGGGAGAAGGGGAATTCACGATAAAGAGATTCGCCGACGACCTGTATGAATTTATGACCGAAAAGGGAATAGAAAAAGCAAATATACTCGGTTTTTCGGACGGCGGAAATATTGCGCTGTATTTTGCACTCAAGCATCAGGATATGATCGAGAAGCTTATTCTGAACGGCGCAAATATCTTCCCGAAGGGCGTCAAAGAGCCTTACTACAGCGAAATACTCGATGCTTACGAAAAGGCAAAACAAAAAGGCCCTGAAGGCGTGAGAGAGACGGAGATGCTCGGACTGATGGTAAACGAGCCCGACATTACTCCGGAGCAGCTTGAAACAATAAAAGTCAAAACGCTCGTGATAGTCGGGGACAACGATATGATAGACGAGGAGCACACAAAACTTATCGCATCCTCAATTCCCAATGCGGAACTCACGGTACTCCCGGGTACGCATTTCATAGCTCACGACAATCATGAAGAATTCAATAAAAAAATAATCGAATTTTTGGGATAAAGAGAAAAGGAGAACAATCTGATGGCATGCACTACAATGCTGGCCGGGAAACTGGCTACAAACGACCGTTCGACTATGATAGCAAGAACAGACGACGGATTTTTTGATGTAAAGAAAACGATCGTGGTTAATCCGAAAGATCAGAAGAAAAAGTACAAATCGGTAATATCTCACGTGGAAATAGAGCTTCCCGACAATCCCATGAGATATACGGCATGCCCGAGCGTGGATCCGAAGCACGGAATTTGGGCGGCCACGGGAATCAATTCGGCAAACGTCGGTATGACGGCTACCGAGACCATAACGTCAAATCCCCGTGTTCTTGCTGCCGATCCCCTCGTTGAGTATGTAAAGGCAGAGAAGAAAGGGGAAAAGGACATTCCCGGAGGAATAGGCGAAGAGGATATAGTTGTTCTCGTGCTGCCGTATATTCATACGGCAAGAGAGGGAGTTGAAAGGCTCGCTTCACTGCTTGAAAAATACGGCACTTATGAAATGAACGGCATAGCCTTCAACGATGTAAACGAGGTCTGGTGGCTCGAGACGATAGGCGGACACCACTGGATAGCGAGAAGGGTGCCGGACGATATGTGTGTGATAGCGCCCAACCAGTTCGGAATGGATTCATTCGATCTTGACGACGCATTCGGAGAAAAGAAAAACCACATGTGTTCGTCTGACCTCCGTGAATTCATCAAAGACAATTTCCTCGATCTGAACGTCGGAGGGAAATTC
>CACXBN010000080.1 GCA_902765885.1 uncultured Ruminococcus sp.
CCATATTTGGGGCAGACAATTTGAAAAGATGTGATATATAATATCTTGTTTTTGACAGTTAAAAAACAAAAAAGTGCCAGAAAACCCTGTAAAATGGGGCAATCTGGCACTATTGCTTTGCTCGGACAATGTCACAATTTCGATGATTTTTTTGTTTCCGCAAAAATTTTTTTCATACCCGAATCTGAAATGATTTCAAAATTCACAAAAGTGTAAGATTTCGTGTTTTCCTACTGTCAAAGACCTGTCACGAATACTCCTTTCATGCCCTCGCAGACCAAAGCCCGGTGTGCGATTTTGAATTTTGCTATGTACAAAACTGCGGTGTTGTGATATAATTCAATTTGGATTATTGTGATTTACAAATGTAGACCTAAAAACGGAACAACATCCGGTTTGGTATTTATGGAAAAGAATAATTTTGAAAAAAACAGGCGGAAAACCGACGGCAGAAGACGCGAGTGGCGTCAGGGTGAACGATTTGTGCCTCAGTCGAACGCTGTCTTCGGAAGAAATGCCGTTTTGGAGCTTATAAAATCCGGCGCTCCGATAGACAAGGTCCTTGTCGCAGGGCGGGAAGGATCCGTGAAAGTTATAATAGCTGAGGCAAGAACAAGGGGCATTCCGGTAGTCGACTCTTCGAATGATGCTCTCGACAGGATGACTGCGGGAGGGTCTCATCAGGGTGTTGCGGCTCTGACAGCAGAAAAGGAATATTCCACAGTTGAAGATATCCTGAAGTCGGCGCGCGAGAAAGACGAAAAACCGCTTCTCGTGATATGCGACGGCGTAGAGGATCCTCACAATCTCGGGGCTATCATCAGAAGTGCCGAATGCGCGGGTGCTCACGGAGTTATCATACCCGAGAGACGTTCATGCGGACTGACACCGACGGTGTCAAAGGCTTCAGCGGGAGCACTGGCCCACATGATGGTTGCCAAAGTAGTCAATATTTCCCAGTGCATTGACAAACTCAAAGAAGACGGCGTGTGGATCTTTGCAGCAGAGGCTGACGGAACGGATTTTTACGAAACGGACTGGGATATGCCCTGCGCGATCGTGATGGGCGGAGAGGACAGCGGAGTCAGCAGACTCGTAAGAGAAAAATGCGATTTTGTTGTTTCAATTCCGATGTTTGGAAAACTCAATTCACTGAATGTGTCTGCAGCGGCGGCAGTTCTTCTGTGCCATGCGGCAAGAGTACAGAAGATCAAGAAAAACAGATGATAATGCATATGAAAGGAAAAACCCGCAGAAGCGAGGTGAATCATAGCTATGTCAAATAATCAGGATGAAAGAAAAGGTAAGGAAGAGGCTGAAAATCTCGAAGATTTTTTTGCCGAAGATCCAAAACTCAGTGAACTTCTGAAAAAATACATACCCGATAGTCTGGATGATACAGAAAAGAAAGCTGATACCGTACTTGAAACTGAAATCAATAATGGAGAAAAAGCGGTAGACAAATCCGATGAGAAGCTGATGAGTGCTCTTGACAGCGCTTTTTCCGCGCCTGCACCGGAAGCAGCCGGCAAGTACACGGATTTTGTCAAGGAATATGTTCTCGACGATGATGGGGATGACAACCGTTTTGCGGGACTCAAAAATATTCCTCTTGAAGACGACAATTCCGAAGACGCTGTGGATGTTGAAACCCCGGAGCAGACGGAAGACGCGGCTCCCTCCGGCGAAAACGGCCAGGACATGCACATTGAGGACGACACACCGCTTGAGGAAAATCCTGATTTTTCCGTTTCGGATTCCGATGATGATTTTATAAACGAGGAACTCGAACTTCCGTTTGAATTCGACGATGATTTCGTTGAAAATCCGTATGAGGATGAAAAGACCAGAAAGGGACTCTTTGAGAGACTGTCGGAAAGGCGTGCCCAGAGGGCTGAAAGAGCCGAAAAAAAGAAAAAGCATGTTTTCGGCAATGCCCTTGCAAGCAGAAGACATGAAGAAGACGACGACTCGGATATATCCGACCTGATGCTTCCCGATGACGAGATCACGGAAGAACCTGTTCGCGATGTTTCGGATGAAACGGTTCCAAGCACTGTTCTGAGCGAAAATTCCGACAACTCGGAAAATGAACAGAACGATTCCACCGAGCCTTCTGAAAATTCAGACAAAGAAGACAAGGCGGATGAAGCAAAAGATGCCTCCGATGATCCGACTGACATAGACCTGATGGTTGCTTTCGGACTTGACGACGAACAGCATGAAAAAGCCAAAGAGGCAAAAGAATACGGAAATGCACTTGCGGAAAAGCGCAAGAGAGAACAGAAAGAGAAGAAATTCAAGCTCGAAAGACCTGAATTTGTTGACAGGAGCCAGGTCAAAGGGCTCAGAGAAGAATATAAGAAAAAGAATCTTTCACTGTGGATCAGACTGCTTATCTCATTCGTGGCAACGGTCGTCCTGTTTGTTTTTGAGAACATAAAGCCGTCGCCGGAATCCTCTGCAGTTTTCAACCCGTATGTATATCCCGTCGTATATGCTATGATCAGTCTCCAGATAATGCTGATCACATCGCTCTGCATATATGATTACTTGATAAACGGAATAAAGAATTTGTTTAAAGGTACGCCAAGGCCTGAAACCGTGACTGCGCTCATGACCGTGGTTGCCATCATTTATTCCGCAGTTATAGGCAATGTTGTCGAGAACGGGGATATACCTGTGATGTTCAATGCCATCGTAGCTCTTGCATCATTCCTCACTCTTGTATATGCCATATACAACCAAAAGAGAGAGATGATGAACTTCAGAATTGTTGCAAACCGCAAACCCAAGCATATTATCAGGCGCCTTGATGACGAAGAATCAAGGGGAGAAGTTGAAGCGCTTGACACGAACACCGAAGAATGCGATGTAATGAAGATCGAGAAGACGGATTTTATCGACGGTTTTTACGCCCGTCTTGACAAGCCGGACAAAACGACTTCATCATTCACATCATTCGTTCTCAGCGCATCAGTCGCTCTTGCAGTGCTTATAGGAATATTCGCAGCGATCAAGGGCGAGAGCGCGGCCGTGGTATGGAGAACAGTATATGTTTCGCTTCTTGCATTCACACCTCTCTCGCTGTTTATAACATTCTCGTATCCTTTCTTCAGAGCTAACAAGATCGCAAAGGATTACGAAAGCACGATCATTGGCGATGTGTCTCTTGAAGAGTATTCCAATGCATCGGTGATATCATTTGACGACAAGAATATTTTCCCGTCATATTCGGTAAAGGTTCAGAATATAAGGATCTATAACAACGCGAGAATCGACAGGGTGCTCTACTATGCCGCTTCCGTGTTTGCCTATGCGGGAGGTCCTCTTCAGGACGTATTCGAAGTGGCGACAAAAGATATAGGAAATTCGGGAGACGTAAAGATATTTGATGCGGAAACAGGATTCCTTGCTACTCAGGTTGACGGAGTCAATATCATCTTCGGAAGCAATGACGCACTGACCGCGCGCGGCCTTGAGATACCGCAGAGCGCTGCGGAAGACGATGTGGACTTCTCTGACGAGCTTTCGGTAATGTACATGTTCAGGGAAAACAAGCTGGTTGCAAAGATGTACATCAAGTACGTTATGGATCCGGATATAGACCTCATCCTAAAACAATTCTCCGGTGAAGGCCTCTATGTATGTATCCACACATTCGATCCCAACATAGACGAACATATGATAGCATCCAAGCTGAACATGGGAAAGATACCGCTTAAGATCATTCGCTATGCCGATGCCGAGGAAGTTGACAACTACGAGGAGAAGGCAGAAAGCGGACTCGTGACGAGCGGATCTCCGAAATTCCTGCTCCAGATCATATCTTTCTGCGGCAAGGTGCTCCGTTCCAGAAAGACCAACATAGCCCTCGGGGTTCTGTCGGGAGTCATAGGAATCGCGATCATAGCGCTGCTCCTCATCTCTGGATCGCTCAACATTCTCAATTCGCTCTTGCTTGGAATATACCAGCTCGTATGGATTATACCCGCTGTCATTTCATCAAGGATTCACGTAAGATAACCAATAGAACAAGGAGTTACGGGAGAAGATGCTTTCTCCCGTATTTTCATCATGAGAGAAGATATACGAAGCTTTATAACAAAAGTTCAGAAACCCGGAAGATATACGGGAAATGAAAGCGGATGCATCTACAAAGACAAAAAGGATGTCGTGGTAAGAGTCGATTTCTGCTATCCGGATCTTTATGAGATCGGCATGTCGAATCTCGGAATGCGCATTCTGTGTGACTGTTTCAACAGTGTTGAAGGCGTATGGTGCGAAAGAGTATATGCGCCATGGATCGATATGGAAGAGGAGATGAGAAAAAGAAACATTCCTCTTTTCACTCACGAAAGCGGAGACAGCATAACCGACTTTGATGTCCTTGCATTCACCATGCAGTATGAACTATGCTATTCGACGATGATCAATATGATAGATCTGGCCGGGCTGAAGATACGAAGGGAAGACAGAGGCGAAGACGACCCTGTCATAATTGCGGGAGGGCCGTGCGCATACAATCCCGAGCCTATGGCTGAATTTGTGGATGTTTTTTCAATCGGTGAGGGCGAAGAACCGATACCCGAATTTGCCGAACTTCTCAAACAGATGAAGAAAGACGGAACATACACCAAAGAAAAATTCCTCTACAGGGTCGCTACAGAACTGAAAGGCTTTTATGTACCCTCGCTTTACGATATACAATACAATGAGGACGGTACGATCAGGTCGATTGAAACGAAAGACGAAAAAGTGCCGAAGAAGGTTGTGAAGAGGGTAGTCGAAAACTTTGATACCTGCTATGTTCCGCTGAACCCCGTCATGCCTAATATAGAAACAGTTCACGACAGGGTGACCATAGAAGTTTTCAGGGGATGCATACGGGGATGCAGGTTCTGCCAGGCGGGAATGGTATGCAGGCCGGTTCGGGAAAAAGCACCGGAAACATTAGACTGCATAGCCAGAAAAATGGTCGAGAACAGCGGGTATGATGAGATCTCGCTCTCGTCACTCTCGATAAGCGACTACAGCAAGATCAGCGAACTGACGGACAGTCTTCTTGACTGGACAAACGAGAAAATGATAAACCTGTCGCTTCCGTCCATGAGAGCGGACAGTTTCACAAAAGAGCTTATGGACAAGATCTCGACTGTCAGGACAAGTACTCTTACATTTGCGCCTGAGGCCGGCACGCCCAGGCTTCGCGATGTCATAAACAAGAATATCACCGAAGAAGAGATACTGAGAGCTGCCGGAGTTGCCTACAGTGCCGGCAAGAACCAGGTGAAACTCTATTTCATGAACGGTCTTCCTACGGAAACATATGAGGATATTGAAGGAATCGCCGAGCTGGCAAAGCACGTGGTGGATGAATATTACAGGACACCGGGCAGGAACAAGAGCAGACAGCCGCAGGTGACTCTGTCTGTCGCATGCTTTATTCCCAAGCCCCATACTCCTTTCCAGTGGGAAAGGCAGAATACTATAGAAGAACTCAAGGATAAACAGGATTACCTGTCCTCGAAGATCACCGACAGAAAGATCAGATACAATTATCACGATGCGAAGGTGTCGAGACTTGAAGCCGTTTTCGCGAGAGGCGACAGAAGACTGTCAAAGGCACTTATCGAAGCAAACAGAAGAGGCATAAAATTCGACGCGTGGGAAGAGACATTCGATTATGACAAATGGATGGATGTCTTTGAGGCTGTCGGAATAGATCCGTCATTTTATGCCAACAGAACGATACCTGACGATGAGATTCTGCCATGGGACATGATCTCCGCAGGCATTTCAAAGGAATTTCTCCTTTCCGAAAGACACAAGGCTCAGAAAGCCGTTGCCACCCCTTCATGCAAAGAAAAGTGTTCGGGCTGCGGCGTAAACAAACTGGTCGACAAAAAATACTGCAGATGGTGTCCGGGACATCCGGAAAGCTCTGACAGTGCCGGCAGGATCACATCTGACAGACCGGTCATAAAGAAAAACGCGGGAGAGGAAAGAAAAGGCCCTGTAAGACCTGCAAGACAGGTGAGGATCAGATTCAGGAAAGAAGGACCGATGCTGTATATTTCCCATCTTGATCTTACAAAGACAGTCATGAGAGCGGTAAACCGTTCCGGTTTGCCCGTATATTATTCCGAAGGATTTAATCCGAAACCCAAGCTCATTTTCGGCCCTCCGCTGTCAGTTGGATGCGGAGGAGAAGACGAGGTGCTTGATCTTAAGATGATGGAGAGCGTCTCCAACGACGAGATAATGGAAAAGCTCTCTCCTGTCATGCCCGCGGGAATAGTGATGACAAGGGTATATGAACAGAAGAGAAAGCTTACCGATATCAAGTGGGCGGAGAACGTGATCGAATACCGCAATATAAAGATCAGCGATTCTCTTTGTGCTGAGATCGAAAAAATGTTTCTCTCTCCCGTTGTTATGATGAAAAAGACTAAAAGCGGCGAAAAGGAAACTGATATAACAAAGCTCATGAAAAAAGTCAGCGCCTCAGCTGAAAACGGGATATTGAAAGTATCGGCAATAACATCCGCAGATGCCGAAAAGTACCTGAATCCCGAATATGTGGTCAAAGCCATCGAGGAGAGATTCGGCCTTCTGGAAAATGACGGATACTACATCATCATGAGAAAAAAACTGTTCACCGAAGACGGTGAAACGTTGTTTGAATGATCTGTGACCACAGCGCTGTATCAGCCATGCTTCGTTGACAATGGCATGGCATTTGTGATAAAATCAACAAGCTAGTTTATATTGGATTTGAGGGATTATTCTGAATAACACTAATGTGAAAAAATCATTTCTTCAGAGTGCGCTCGTACTTACAATAGCGACATTCTTTGTAAAAATAGCAGGTCTTGTTTTTACAGTTGCCATACAGCAGTATGCCCTGCGTGACACCGGAATGGCGGTCTTTTACGGCGCGTATGATATATACAATCTTTTTGCGGTTCTGGCATCCGCGGGACTTCCCGTCGCCGTTTCCAGAATGATTTCCGAGACTCTTGTACGTGAAAACCACGACGAGGCTCAGAAAATATACAAAGTGTCCATAAGACTGTTTATCTACATAGGAGCGGCCCTTGCCGCAATCATGCTTATTTTCGGTGACGGACTTGCCTCTCTTCTCAACAATCCGGACTCCGGGCTTTCCATCAGGGTCCTGTCGGTGACTGCATTCTGTGCATTCATGATGTCTGCGCTCAGAGGGTATTTCCAGGGCCACAGCTATATGAGACCGACGGCGGTCTCACAGGTCATCGAGGCATTTGTAAAGCTGGGACTCGGAATGTCGCTTGCAGTGATAATAATGAAAGCAGGCGGCACAGACAAGACCGGATCCGCGGGCGCGATAATCGGCGTATCGGTAGGCGCAGTCCTCGCAGTCGTTTATCTGCTTTTCAAAAAGAGAAAGTTCGACAAGGAAATAGTGCTTACCGGAATGGAGACCCGTTCCACAAAGGCAATAGTAAAGGAACTGTTCAGGATAGCGATTCCGGTATCTCTCGGAGCATCCGTAATGAGCGTGGTGAACGTTATCGACAACTACCTCATCATGAACATTCTCCAGGAGGGTGCACCTGTTTTCGCTGCCAGAATCGGCGGATTCGGACTCTCATATGAAAGCGCGAAAGAACTGTTCGGAATATTCGGTAATGCAAAGAAGATATTCAATCTTCCGTCCGCATTCATCGTTCCGTTTACGGTCAGCATACTTCCCGCGCTGACGGCAGCTTACGTTTCAAAAAACAAGAAAGATGTGGTCGGCAATCTTACAAGCTGCTTCAAGTATTCAATGATGCTCGCCCTTCCGGCTGGTATCGGGATGATCATTCTTGCAAAACCCATATACAACCTTCTCTACAGGACGGAAAACACGGATCTTGGCGCCGTGATGCTGGCAATATTCGGACTTGCGGTCATACTCTATGCCGTGGTCTCGATCACGGGATCGATTCTTCAGGCATTCGGAAAAGTGAATATGCCGCTTGTCAGCCTGGTTGTCGGAGGAATAGTAAAATGTATTCTGACGGCAGTCCTCGTAAGCACACCTTCGATCGGAATCATCGGAGCACCAATTGCCACATGTATATGCTACGTCGTGATGATCTTCATGAATTTCTTCTTCCTGAGAAAGTTCATGAAGGGATCTGTAAAGAGAATACTCGTTAACTTCATAAAGACCCTAGTTGCAACCGTTCTTATGGGGGGAGCTGCATACCTGGTTTACACTCTCCTTTCATCGAGAATTGATATATTTGCAAGCAGGACGATACAGCTTGTTACAACGATTGCATTCATAGGCGTTGCGGTCGTGGTTTATGTAGCTGCAATATTCCTGTTCAAAGTCGTTACCCCGGGCGAGCTCAAGGAAACCTTAGGCAGACGCAAAAAAGCCAAGGACGAACCCGAAGAGGATTCGGACCTTGAAGAATTATGATAGGAGTAAAAAGATGAAGCAGAGAAATGAAATACCCAGCGAATACAAATGGGATTTAACTCAACTCTTCGAAAGCAGAGAAGCATGGGAAAAAGAATGTGACGAGTTTGAAAAAGTCATAGCCGAGATCCCTGCTTTGAAAGGAACTCTCGGACAGAGTGCGGAATCGTTGTACAATGCTTACGAGAAGCTTTATGCCATCGATGAGAGATTTGAAAAAGCCGTCGTATACGCGCACTTCTCAAAAGTCATTGACGGAGGGGACCCCGCCGCGCTTGAGATGATGTCGAAGGTCCATACCCTTATCGTAAAAATGAACACGGCTATGTCATTTTTGGAGCCGGAGCTCATGGCCATACCGGAAGAGAAGCTGAACGAATTTCTCAAAGATGAGAAGCTCAGGAGCAAATACGGCTTTATAATAGAAAATGCAACAAGACTCAGAGATCACGTTCTTGACGACAAGGGCGAGAGCATGATGGCTCAGTTCGGAAAGATCACGGGCGTTATGTCCGATGTTTTCCAGCTTCTCACCAATGTTGAGATGGAAATCCCCAAAGTTATTAACGACAAGGGCGAGGAAGCCGAACTTACCGCAGGCAACTTCCTCATGTACAGGGAATCCAAGAACAAGGAAGTAAGAGATACTGCATTCAAAACGATGTTCGGTACATACGGCAAGTTCAACAACACCATCGCGGCGATTTACGGAGGCAGTGTCAAAAAAGACAACGTACTTGCATCTCTCAGAGGTTATCCGTCGGCAAGAGCCGCTTCTCTCTCAAGATCAAATGTTCCGGAAGAAGTATATGACGCTCTTATAAGCGCCGTACATGCCGCTATTCCCACGATGAGCAAGTATCTGAAACTCAGGAAGAAGGTAATGGGGCTCGACAAGATCGATGTCTTTGACCTGTACACACCGATGGTACCGGATGTTGACTATCCGATGACATATGAAGAGGCATGCGAACTTGTGATCAATGCAGTGGCTCCTCTCGGCAAGGATTACCAGGACGTTATCAAGCGTGCGTTCAAGGAAAACTGGATCGATGTTTACGAAACCCCGAGAAAAGAATCCGGCGCATTCTCATCAGGAGTATACGGAGTACATCCGTTTGTGAAACTCAATTTTGCCGGTACACTGGATGACGCATTCAC
>CACXBN010000081.1 GCA_902765885.1 uncultured Ruminococcus sp.
TATGCGCCATTCAGATTATCTTGCTGCAAAGCATTCTTAATTCGCCTGAGATACGTATCAGCTCCTCCCGGATGGCATGATTATTTCCTTCCACACCGAGAATCAGATAGTCCAAGCTGACATCAAAGTATCGTGCAATCTCAATCAGGATATCGATAGAGAAACCATGCCTGGGTTCTCCACGCTCTGCTCTGTAAAGATGATCGCGAGTGCAATTAACAGCATCAGCCAGTTGATCCAGGCTGACCTGATGACCGGTACGAAGTTCATTAACTCTCCGGCCTATTTCTTTCTGGTTAAAACTCATAATAAAACTCCCTTGTCTTCAAATTGCAATCGCGATTACGGTCACAATCCTATTACAAGGGAGTCGCCGGCTTGTCGCAGCGGCGGTCAAGTATCAGTCGCAAAATACAAGTAATGTCACTTTTCAGTCAAAACACGGTCAAATATTGGTCGCATAAGCTGTAGAACAAAAGTGGACAAAACTGGAGACTGTCGTTTTGTGTAGGTTTATAAGAAATATCTAAGAATATGCGTCTGGGTCCAATTTTTTGATGAAAATTGGTTGATAATAAAAGATACAAAAAAATTGACAAATAATGAGGAGGAAACATGAATCGCAAATTTTATCACTGGGTAATGACAGCATTAGTTCTGTCGTTAACGGCTTGTGGATCTTCTGGACAGACTGCAGCTGATGTTGCTGCAAATAACCAAGAAGAGGTACCCGAGGAAACAGCAGAGACAGTAAATAATATTACTGAGGAAACTTCAAAAGAAGAAGAAACTACTTCGAAGAAGGATGATGGGTACATTGAATTTAACTTGAATGAAACTGTCACCAATGACTTTATGGAGTTCACTATTTTCGAAGCCTCTACTGCTGATACTATTACACCAACTGATACCAGCGGAGCATATTCATATTATGAGACAGAAGATACCAAAAAGTTCTTCTATATAGAGGGTGAAATAAAGAATGTTGCAGCAGATATCATTCCTCCCGGAAACTCTTTGTGCCAGTTCATATTTGATGAAAAATATACATACAATGCACAAATTGATATCGAGCAAAACAACTTCTTAAGTTCAACATATGGTCTTGATCCCTTTGATAAATGTCGTTTAGTTATTTTCTCGGAGATTCCTAACGAACTGTTAGACACATATAAAACGGTAAAAGTTAAATGGGGCATGACAGAAGCTTTCAGCGCACAGGGTGGCGGCTCATACCAGTATGTGTTTGATTGGGAAGATTGCACAATGGGATATGTCCTGAATCTTAGTAAATAAATTACAAACCAGATTAGTATAAAAGCATCATCCACATTTAATTGGATGATGTTTTTAACTGATGTTTTCAATGTTTGATCGGTTCTTCCAACCATCGCATAAATGCACGAAAGTGGGGTTCGTCAAAGTATTTCTCAAATGTATCGATGATTTCATTCTGAAAGCCAATGACGTAGATGTTGATCGTGTTTTCGTCTTGAACATAATAATCAATTGTATTCAGATCATATTTCTCTTTGTTTTTCATCTTAATGTCATCTCCGAAATCTCGTAAATATTATATCTACACATTAAAGCCCGGAGCACAAATTGCTCCGGACTCGTTTTTTATAGCCTACCAATATCTACCTCATGATTCAATTTTACGTTTTTCTGAACCCATTCAGCTGTTCCATCAGCAGGTCATAGTCTTCTTCGTCCAACATGTCTTTGGCAGTTTCCATCGCTTTTCTGGTGAGTTCCACCATATCGCGCATCCGAAGAGACGTGATCATCCAGTAATATAGCTTTTCTTCTTCCGGCGCTTCCTTTAATGCCTGTACGACATATTCATGGATTCTGGAATAATCCTTCTGATCATAGAGAAGTTCACAGAGTTTATAGATAGCGGCCAGATATCTCTCCAGGTATCGCATACTCACAGGCCGAAGCCATTCTTCTGTATCATCCTCCGGAAAGACACCGCCCTTATACAGTTTCACAGCCTGCCGGATCAGGAAAGCTTTCCTAACCGGGTCTGTCGCAGCTTTAGACTGCGCAATAAGGTTATCGAACATCTGCAGATCCGTTCGGATGTTCAGATCCTTGTTGAAGAAGTAACCATTTGGACCGGTCTCGATGAGTGAGCTTGTGAAGGTTGAGCCAAAATCCTTTCGGAAATGGTATATCTGATTCTTCACACGATTCGCAAGAGTACCGGGATAA
>CACXBN010000082.1 GCA_902765885.1 uncultured Ruminococcus sp.
TGAAAAAAACATAAAAAAAGAAGCCGGAAGATCAGTGAAATAATGATCTTTCGGCTTTCTGTTTTTACCAAACAACTATTGTATCTGAACACTGTAGTTAGGAGCTTCTTTAGTGATGTTAATATCATGCGGATGAGATTCTCTCAGACCGTTTCCTGACATCTTCACAAACCTTCCGTTTACTTTAAGCTCCTCTATCGTTGCTGTGCCGCAATACCCCATACCTGCTCTGAGTCCTCCCATAAGCTGGAAAACGGTATCGGCAAGCGGGCCTTTGTATGGAACTCTTCCTTCAACGCCTTCAGGTACAAGTTTTCTTGCATTCTCCTGGAAGTACCTGTCCTTTGACCCCTTTTCCATAGCTGCAAGAGAGCCCATTCCGCGGTAAACTTTGAATTTTCTTCCCTGATATATTTCAGATTCACCCGGAGATTCCTCACATCCTGCAAACAGCGAACCTATCATGATCGCATTTGCGCCGGCTGCTATCGCCTTCGGAAGATCGCCGCTGTATTTGATTCCGCCGTCCGCAATAACGGGTATGCCGGCTTCACATGCAACTTCATAAGCATTCATTATAGCGCTTATCTGTGGAACGCCTATACCTGCAACAACACGTGTGGTGCATATGGAGCCCGGACCGATACCGACCTTTATCGCATCAGCACCTGCTGAAATAAGATCTCGAGCTGCTTCCGATGTTGCTATGTTTCCGGCTATCAGCTGGCATTCAGGATATTTTTCTTTAACTTTTTCAATACACCTGAGAATGTTTTGTGAGTGACCGTGTGCAGAATCAAGCACCAGAGCATCGGCTCCCGCTGCTATAAGAGCACCGGCGCGGTCGGTGACATCCTTTGTCACGCCTATTGCCGCTCCGCAAAGAAGTCTTCCCTTTTCATCTTTAGCGGAATTAGGATATTTATCTGCTTTCTCGATGTCTTTTATAGTAATAAGGCCGCACAGCTTATATTCCGAATCAACTATCGGGAGTTTTTCTATTTTATTATGCCTCAGGATCTCTCTGGCCTGTTCAAGTGTTGTTCCAACAGGGACGGTAACAAGATTCTTTTTGGTCATGACTTCATCTATTCTGACATTGAAGTCATCCATGAATCTGAGATCACGGTTTGTTATGATGCCGACAAGGACTCCGTTATCGTTGCAGATCGGAACTCCGGAAATCTTATATTTTCCCATGAGAGCATCTGCCTCGTAAACATAATTGTCAGGATGCAGGAAAAACGGATCTGTGATTACGCCGTTCTCACTTCTTTTGACTTTCTCGACCTGTTCACACTGCTGGTCTATGGTCATATTTTTGTGAATAATACCTATCCCGCCTTCCCTGGCCATTGCTATTGCAAGCGCCGATTCGGTTACTGTATCCATAGCAGCACTCATAAGAGGTATATTCAGAGATATTTTCTTTGTAAGCTGCGTTTTCAGCGAAACAGTATTGGGCAGAACGTCACTTTTGGCCGGAATAAGCAGCACATCATCAAAAGTAAGTCCTTCGTATGCAATTTTGCTCTCGATTATTCTACTCATTTTCCCCTCCCTTTAAGAACCATCACGATTTATTGCCTGAAAATAATCATGTCATCTATCCGTTTATGATTATTTTTTTGATTATAAATTATAATATGACAAAAATCAATCCAAATATTGATATAATCCGAAATCATATGCTCGGCTTATATATTAGATAATATTGATTTTGGCTTTTTCATAATATATAATTACAACTGTCAGGCGATTTTTCTTACCGCCTACCATAAGTTAAGTATATTATTATTGCAGGAGGACGTTATAATGTCATTACCAATCGCAGTTCAGGTGTATTCAATTCGTGACGTAGCTGAAAGTGATTTAGTAGGAACCTTCAGAAAAGTCAAGGAAATGGGATATGACGGAGTAGAACTCGCAGGGCTTTACGGCTATACTCCGGATTACATCAAGGGAGTATGCGATGCGCTGGGACTCAATCCTATCTCAGCCCATGTTCCGCTTGTTGACATGCTTGCAGATCCTGATGGAGTATTCGCGGATTACCAAAAAATCGGATGTAAATACGTTGCTGTTCCCTATGTTACCGAGGAACGCAGACCCGGAGCCGCAAATTTCTATTCTACCATAGAAGAAATAGATAAGCTCGGTGCAAAAGCAAAAGAATACGGTATCACTCTCCTGTATCATAACCATGATTTCGAATTCAAAGAAATAGACGGTGTTCACGGACTCGATATCATTTATGACAGAATCTCTCCGGATCACCTCCAGACAGAACTTGACACATGCTGGGTCAACATCGGAGGAGAGGATCCTGCAGCTTACATACGCAAATATACAGGCCGTGCTCCCGTTGTTCACCTTAAGGATTTTAACATAAGCGGAAAACTTCCCAAACATCTCTATGCATTAATAGGCCTGGATGATGAAAAAGAAGATGATGAGCCATCCACATTCGAATTCAGACCATGCGGACACGGTATGCAGGATATGCCGGGTATACTGGAAGCTTCAAAAGATGCAGGTGCAAAATGGGTTGTTGTTGAACAGGACGAACCTTCCATGGGTCTTTCAAGGCTTGAATCCATAAAAGCAAGTATCGATTATCTGAAATCTATAGAGTGGTAATCTCTGATAATATGATAATATCAAATCAACTTAATGTCTTAAGTATGTGGCTGTATGCCACACATTAGACAATTATAAGGTGTATGGTAATGTGTTTATTCATTGACATACACCTTTTATATTTTTTAATGAGGATAAGCCGATGACACTTACATAAAGATTTTTAAATACATATCAGTGCCGACTTAAGGAGTTAAACAAAAAAGGCTTCGAAGCACACAACAGTGCTCCTGTCATTGCTTATGACAGTCACATCCGAACCGCTCACCATATCTTCTTTCGGAAATCCGTTCAGCGATGTATAGTATGCAACAAAGGAGGTTTCTGTTTGCTTCAAATGTATAATTCTTTCTTGCATACAAATGCAGGACCCCAAGTTAGGGCCCTGCTTAAACATTTCACCGATCTATTCAGTTTTCAGGCGGCCAGTTATATCCCACTGTGTACTGAAGCATCATCACCGTGCAGTAGCGCGGGCAGTCGATCTTCGGGTCGGTATCGAGACCGGTAAAGTCCTGAAGTCCTATGTCATGTACCCACCATCCTGCAGGCTCATACCATCCGTCGTCGCCGATGCCCAGGGTCCTGAAAAGGAAAGTAGCCATATGTGCGGTGGAAAGTGTCCCGTCAGGATTGAAGTGAGTGCTGTCGACTCCCTTTGTGATGCCGTTCTCCACAGCCCACTGCACTGCCTTTTTGTAGTAGCCAGCGTTCAGATCGACAAACTTTGACTGCTCAGGGTCTCCTTCGGGTTCCGGACATCCGAGAGCTCTCCACAGAAATGTCACCGCCTGACCGCGTGTAACGGTGTCATATGGTCCGAACAGTGTCGCGGTCTTTCCCGTGGTAACCTGAGGATCCGTAAAGTATGCCCAGCATACCGAATTGTAGAATTTGTCTTCGGGGTACACGTCTGTGAATGGAAGTATGCTCCCTTCAGGAGCACCTTCGGGAGGAGTTATGACGGTTTCATCTGTATCTTCAGGTGATTCTGTTTCTTCCGATGGGATATATTCGCCGATCATATCTTTCGTAAATTTGAATTCCGGAGAAGTGACAGTGTATGTGTCGTTCTTTCCTGCTCTGTATTCCAGTTCAATACAATATGTTGCATCTTCCATGCCTTCTTCGGGAAGTTCCGTGAACCAGAGCAGGTAATGATTGTATCCGCTGTAATCCGGCTGAAGGAAATTGAGGCCCTCAATCTTGTGCCAGATTTCGCCTTTAAGCCACCAGAGAGACCATTCCATGAGATCTTCCGGATGGCTATAATTGAAGAGTGCGTATGCCGACGACTCACCGGGAATACTCGGAAATGTTTCAGGACCGTATGTAAATCCGTGATCGGAGTAGTCAAGCCATTCTATTTTGAAAGTATCTGAAATAAGGTTAATGTCTCCAAACGATGCTACCAGCTGGTATGTGCAGACTTCCGCTTTATCATTGGTCGGAATCTGGACCTTGTAGTAATTTTCTTCACCGCTGACCGGCTGCCAGATAGCATTTTTTACCTCGTTCCAGATGTAGTAGTCCTGGCCGTTCCTTATTGTACGGACGTATTTCTGGAGCTTGATGGAGTCGGGCTTCATGTTGGTCTGAAGATAGACAACGCCCGATTTGTTGAGGAGAACCGTGCTGTCCTCCAGGGCAGTCTCATAAATATCCGGCCCAGGCGTAATTGTGACCTCATGTGGCCAGCCTACGTCCTCGAGATCCTTCTTCTCGGGGTCCACCTTCGTTCCTTCGATGTACATCTTGGCGCCATTCAGAAGTATCCGGCTGATCTTTATGTCCTTCATCTTGTCGTTCAGCCCCCACATGTCAAAATCGTTGTTCCACCATGTGTTCTGGGTACTGCACAGCATGATGCCGCCTTTGTATGTTCCCCCGTTAAGGATCGGCAGGCTGAATTCATAGCCGACTCCGGAAGTGTACCAGTAGTAGTATACGGCAAAACGTTCACCGTCGAAGGTACCGTTGTTTATACGCAAATTAGACAGGGCGTAGCTGTCAGTAATGCCAAGGTCGGATATGTAGCGTGCCCCGTAGTCAGTGCCCTTGTCGCCGGCGGTCCTCATGGCCTTGAAATGGCCGTTGTTTATAACGGTTATGCAGTCTTCGATGCCCACGGCCGAGCGCGTATAGGGAGTGATGGCCTCATTCCAGAGAAGGGCACCGTTTGCGTCCTCGTAGCGTTTGTAGGGGTCCAGAGGATGGCCCCATTTTTCGCTATCCGTGTGGAGGGTGTATTCGCCACCGTCGATGTAGACTCTGACTTTCTGATCATTGTAGGGCGTTTCCTCCACGGAATATCTCGTATAACCGTCCCTGAGGGAGAAGCCGTGTATGAGAAGAGCGGTGGTCGGTCCGTCAATATATGTATAAGCGTCGAGACTGACGCCTCCGCCTCCCTGGGAGTCTACGATGCGGAAATACAGATCTTTGTACAGTCCGTAGGACATGCGCACGTTAAGGCAAGTCCAGTTATGGTTGTCTGCGTTATTTGGCGCAGTGATGTATCCGCGTATCTTATGACCGTTCAGGTCCAGGATTACTGACTTGTAGCAGTCCATTATGATGAGGGTCTGGCGGTCCTTGTTTGTATAGGCGTTTGAGACCTCGATGTCGCTCATCAGACGTATGAACACCGGTCTTGCATCATAACGGACAGGAGTGGCATCTTCAAGTTCTTTTGCGGTAGATACCTCGATATAATCCCAGCCCTCCGGGACTTCAACGTTCTCCGTCTTGTACGTCGTTCCGGCAGCGGCCGCAGGTACAGAGAGCAGGCCTGACAGAAACACTGTTGCCACCATCAAGACGCAGAGAATGAGACCTATCATTTTCTTTCTCATTTTTCAAATCTCCTTGCTTAATACAACAATTCAACTAGATTATAACGGTATTCCATCTTTTGTGCATCAGCCATGAGGCTGATTTTGCTTAAGAACAGGGAAAAAACATGCAATTCAATACCGTGATAAGGAAAAACAAATCAATTGAATTGGCTCGTTTAAAGCAAGTGAAAAACCGGGATTACAGTAAATGTAGCCCCGGTATTTTTCTGTTCAGTATACACCCTCGTCTACTTAACGGTAACAACAATCATACTCCGACCCGGAACTTTCAGATTTCCGTCAGTTTCTTCTGGCTCTTCAAAATATGTTCTTCCGTCAAAAATGATTTTGTATTCATAATTATCCCCTGCGTCCAAAGTATAACTAATCTCCTCATCAAGCGGGTTAATTATTGAATATGCAACTGCATGTCCGTCATCGTCCAGATATTTCACCACAATCGAATTGTTTCCGAGTATTTCGCTTGCAATTTCCGCTTTTGTGAAAAACTGGTAAGATTTTCTCATTTCAATCAGGGATTTATAGAAATCATGCATCTCCATAACCGGTGTCCCTGATTTCAGAGAATCCCAGTCAATATTATTGATCTCATCGGATGACATATAGCTATTGGAATCCCCATTCTTTGTTCTCAGTATTTCTTCTCCTGCAAGGAAGAACGGAATTCCCCGTGATGTCATGACTATGGATGCTCCGAAACGATACATCTGAAGACGCTCTTCATCAGATGCATCGGGATTTGACAGAATGAGCTTGTCCCACAGAGTGTTGTTGTCATGACAAGCCATATAATTGATCACGGCATTGTCATTTGCGTGCCATGCTATTCCCGGTACTCTTTCGCCGCCTTCTATTCCGAAAACAATTTTATTCGCGTTGGCTTTATTGACGTTTCCACTGATATAACCGCTTTCTTTTGCATCAAACACACTGCCCTTAAGCCCGTCTCTAATCGCATCGTTAAAAACGGCGACAGCGCCTATTGCTCCTTCGGAAGCCGTAACCTGGCTTATATTTGCCTGTGTAGCCTGGAGTCTGGAATCCAAAGTGGTTGTTCCGCCCGTCCATCCTTCTCCGTATATTATAGCCTTTGGATTAATGGCATGTACCGCTTTTTCTATTGCCTGCATTGTTTCAACGTCATGAAGCGCCATAAGGTCAAATCTGAACCCGTCAATATGATATTCGCGTGTCCAGTATGATACCGAATCAACCATGAATTTTCTGAACATCGCCCTGTCGGATGCTGTCTCGTTCCCGCATCCTGATCCGTTGGAAAGCTGACCTTTTCCGTTATACCGGTAATAGTAATATGGAACAAGCTTTCCGAAATTGGAATTTGCATCATATGTATGATTATAAACGACATCCATGACTACTCCGAGTCCTGCGTCATGGAGCGCTTTCACCATCTGTTTGAATTCATTAATTCTTACTTCCCCGTTATACGGATCAGTTGAATAGCTTCCCTCGGGAACATTGTAGTTTTTGGGGTCGTATCCCCAGTTAAACTGAGGTTCGTCAGAACTTTCGTCCACTGTAGCATAATCGTAAACCGGCTGCAAATGGACATGAGTTATGCCCAGATCGACAAGATAGTCAGTACCGACATCTTCACCGGATGAATTTTTCAAACCCCTTTCGGTAAAAGCAAGATACTTTCCGGGATACTTTGAACTTGCTATTTTGTTAGAAAAATCCCTGACATGAACTTCCCAGATAACAGCTTCGTTGTATTTCTCTATACCGTCATAATACTTATCATTTTCAAAGCCTTCCGGATCGGTCAGTGAAAGATCGACAACCATGCCGCGGTTCCCGTTAACTCCGGCTGCTTTTGCATAAGGGTCAACGACTTCACTTGTTCCCAGAGCCGTGGTGACCTCGTAAGTGTAATATGTTCCGTGACCGCAGTCGACAGTTGCGGACCATACTCCCTTATCTCCCTTCTCCATGCTCACTTCATTTATAGCATCGGAGGAATTGCCATCGGCATACAGTTTCAAGACCATGTTCTGTGCCGTAGGAGACCATACCTTGAATGTCGTTTGAGTTCCGTTAGTTACTGCACCGAGATCATCCCCGTCATAATAATACTCATTTTCAAACTCTTCAGAGTCAAAAACATAAGTGGGCATCGCGGCAACAGGTTCAAATCCGTCTATATAGAGAGTATATGTTTTTGAAATATCAAGTTTTTCTCCCAATGTGATCACTCCGCTTACTACTTCGTTATTCAGGCTTGACAAATCGGTTATTTCGACATCGTGCTCTCCGTCACTGAGTCTCATACTGTCAAGTGAAGTTATCCTGGTAGCCGGAGTCACATAGTACCTTATCTGATCCAGGGTCATTATTCCCGCAAGCGTAATTACTTTTGCCTGATACAATGTTTTTCCTCCGTCATCGCTTAAGTATTGTGCACCATCACCGGGTTTCAGATAAACTTCCGTATTCTCTCCTGTAACAGCCGCGAACCGGTCATCCGAAAAATCTTTTGTTGCCTCTCCCCAGCTTGAGCCTCCGGGATCTGAGCAGTTTTTACGTACTATAAATCCGACTTCTGATATGTCTTCGGGTACATTCAGTACCACCTTAACCCCGTAATCACATGGATGGAACAGATACCCGTGTCCGTCTGCGTTCGGGTACCATATCCACATATCACATTTTTCATAATCAACATTAGGCGAATACCAATAAAATGTAATCTGATTACATCCTTCTTCTCTTTCCAGAAAGTACTCCTCTTCTGGTTCAGTATCATTTTGATCCGCTGAATCGTTCACGGTCTCGATATCAGATTCAGATGTATTCTCCGATTCTTTCGTATCGGGTAGCGGCTGTTCGGTTGTGTTTCCGGAACACCCTGACATAATACCCAGAATCATGGCCAAAAGGATAAAAACAGAAATCAGCCTTTTCATATACATATCTCCTGTCAGGTTTTGATAGTACTATTGTACATGTTTTTGTGCTTTTTTTCAATATTAAAAGATATTTTGCACAAAACCAAGAGCCTCAAAAGATATCATATCTTCTGAGGCTCATACATATTACTCAAGAGGAGTGGTTCTGAAACTAAAAGGAACACCCTCGGCCCTTGCTCCAAGAACATTTCTGGCATAAACAATGACTGTGTATTCACTGTCTGGCTCAAGCGCACCGAAAGTGCACGTCACTGAGGGGAGCACCACCTCATCGACATTATATGACGGAATTTCTCTTGTATCAACAAGCTTTCCTTCACTGTCGCGAAGCTCAACATAATAGTCATAGACATACTTTACATCAACAGGCTGTGTGATTTCAAAATCATATACATATGCTCTTCTGGACAGTTCTTTGAATGCCATCCCTTCGGTCGGAACGACACTCGCTCCAAGAGAATACTGCTCGGGAAGAGAATGAACTTCGGCATCGACAAACAGGCCGTTGTGGTCAGACAGAGCAAGATCCCCTACAAAAGTCTCTATAACGTAATACTGCCTGAAATCCATTTTTTCAGCTGTTGAAAAACAAAAGTCTATGGCTCTCGAGCCTGTTGTATCTCTTATTTCCCAGCCTCTCCAAGTTCCTTTGTTTGATGTCGTTTCGGCGAGATATTTCGGATCTCCGATTCCGGGAGTGCTCATCATAAGCTGGTAGCTTCTGCTCCCTTCGGATGTGTTGTAATCTCCCGTTGAAAAGGCGGGTATCCCGGCCTGATCAAACTGGATAAGCATCCTGGAAACCATTTGCATGTGGTACAGATTTTCTTCTTCGGTTTCAAATGCCAGGTGACAGTTAACATGAGCAAATCTGAATCCGGTTTTCTTGTTTTCCAATATGGCCCATGTGCACATTCTGGGAAACGTCGGCCTGTATGACTGACCTATCATTCTCGATTTTGTTGTGACCCAGAAAGTATCCCACTTCAGACATTCGTATTTCTCACTGTCATAATAAATGTAGTCACCTGCCAGTTTGCCTCCCCTGAGAAGTCCTTCAGGTGAAAGTCCTACCCTTGCATATCCTATAGTCTCCAGATTATCTTCAAAAAAAGCAGGCCACGGTCCGCCGTTTTCCTGGGTACCTATCGTGTCAGGCCTGAAAGAAAGCAGCATCTTCAGCATTTCTGGACATCTTTCTTCCTTGTCCCTTTCTTCCACACTGAGATTGATGCTTATAATCCTTACCTCTTCTCCTGGAACCATTTCCGATGTCTCAGAATCCGCGCCTGAATATACAGATAAAACGCCAAAAGCCAAAATAAAAGTTAAGACTAAAATCGCTGTTCTTTTCATAAAAGCCTCCAGAATTACGTCTGTAGTTATTATACATGCTGATTCATTTGAGTGCAATACGGAAAATCAAAAA
>CACXBN010000083.1 GCA_902765885.1 uncultured Ruminococcus sp.
AGAACCATATTATCTTTTGGGGTCAAGTGCGATGTGTGCATATGATTACGACTGCATTTGACCCCATAACTATACCTAATGATAAGGGTAGTGTCAAGTGACGTATGAAAAAATGAGCCAAGAAAAAAGGCTCATAAGAACCTTGAAAATCGCAAATGTTTTTACCAGTAAGCTCTCTGAGTGGGTAGAGTACTACCTTAATAATCTATAAGGAAGCCTTTATGCGGGCTCTGCCCGCACCCGTCCTCGCCGGAAGCAGGCCAGCAAGCACACTTGCTGACCAGATATATAGGATAACCCGTGAACCTTATGTCAAGGGACTTTCGCGGCATATCCTCGCCGGCTTTGCCGGCTCCGGTATTCCACGGTTCCCTTGACAACGGTTCCGCGCCATATTTATGAAGCTGATTCCTGTTGCATTTTAAGTATTGTCTGCTGACCGAGGATAATCAAAAGCTGCCATTTACCTGGCATGTTTCCGCCGTTTTTGATGATGTCATCTTCGACAAGAGGTTTGAAGTGGTTATGCTTATGTGGACGAAGAAAGTTGTAATATGCAACCCACAGAGACAGATCGTAATTGGCACCATCGTAATTATCAAAGCCATTCGTAGAACGATATGAAGCTTTGTAGGTACGGTTTAAGCGTTCAATCATCTGCTTGAAAGGTCGGAATTCTGTTGATACAGCATCATCGTTGGTGAGTCCAATGACCTGTGTAATGTCGAACTTAAATTTATCTTTAAACTTGATAAAGAATTGCTGGGCGGCAAGAGGATATGCACTGTAAGCATCGGCTATGAACTTGAACTTTTCTGGCAGCTTTTCAAGATATTGGAAAGCCATTCTCATAGCCATAATACAGGGGCCGACACCGCGGTTGTCTGAAACTTGGTATCCGATAATAACACGGGTTGCAGCATTCATAATGAACCAGATAAAGCCTTTGATTCCACGGACTTTGATATAGGTTTCATCAGCGGTCATAGTGAGATGATCCGGATTTTTTTCGTAGGGATATGTATCCACGAAAGGTTTTATGCAGATGGCGGCTGTTTTACAGTAGTTAGCGACCATTTGGTGAGATATAGATATACCATGAATGTCTTTTAGGGCCTGAGCTGTCTTACGAAGCGATAACTGTAAGTTGACGTGGTAAGTGAGACAAAGAGACATGATATGAGCGTTGTTCTTTGTGAACTTTAGTGAAGAAGCATTCTTTGGAAGCGTGGTGATATCCATTTTAAAGAAGTCCACCACAAATTCGCGGTAGATATAGTGAAGCTTATACTTGTTCTTCCCGTAGTCTTCTGCCAAATCTTCTTTATCAACCTTTTTGAGGTTGCTGAGATAATAGGAACATTTAGGATTCACGCATTTATGTACAATAAAGTGTTTGCGATCTTTTATTGGAACCAGGGTATGAGAACAGTAAGGACACCTCAGCTTAAGGCGTGACTCGACTGTGGATTCTTGAAAGAAAGTGTTTTGACAGACTTTACAAAAGAGTTGTCCTTTTGAACCATTATTCTTGTAGAGATAGATTTTAGGAGCATTACAGCGTGGGCATTTGCAGTCATCGGGAATATCACATTCGCTACGTCGTTGAACAGGCTTAATGGGCTTATAGTCGTCCTTGTAACGCCATTCAAGATATTTCATGAAGTCAAGATAATCCCAGGGATCTGAATAAAGAATCACTGGAAGCTTATCGACCTTGAACTTCTGATATTTTGGCGAATGAGAATCGTCAAAAGCCCGCTGCTTTAACGGTATATATTTGCAGATGAAATTAATCAGCCAGATGTTTTGCTGATACAGATATTGAATTAACTGAAGTAAATAATGTATAATGTTCACGAGCATTGTCTCCTTTGGATTATGTGAGTTTGGTCGCTGACATTATACCAAAAAAGGGAGGTAAATGCTCATTTTGTTTTGAACTCCCGATAAAATATAGGTTTTATAAACAAAAAAGGAGTGTCTATTTGACACTACCAATTATATTTTGGAGGAAAACAAAATGAAAAAAGATTTTTCGGAGATCGTATTTATCATTGACAAAAGCGGATCGATGAGTGGATTTGAAAAAGATACCATCGGCGGATTCAATTCCATGATTGCCAAGCAGAAAAATGAACAGGGAGAAGCTGTTGTTACAACTGTTCTTTTCAGCAACAGCAACGAGATTATCCATGACAGGATCCCAGTTGACAGAATAGCTCAGATGACCGAAAAGGAATATACGGTAGGTGGATGCACGGCATTGATTGATGCTATCGGGGATACAATAGTGCATATCGAAAAGATTCACAAATATGCGAGGGAGGATGATGTTCCGGAGAATACCATCTTCGTTATTACTACAGACGGCATGGAAAATGCAAGTCATAAATACTCATCTGATGAAGTTAAAAAGATGATAGAGAAGAAGAAAGAATCCGGTTGGGAATTTCTTTTTCTAGCCGCAAATATCGATGCAGTCGAAACCGCAAAACATTTTGGAATCAGTGAAGAGAGAGCAGTGGACTACTGTCAGGATTCTGCAGGAACTCAGCTGAATTTTTCGGTTGTAGGAAAGACCATCTCAAGATTCAGAAAGAACAAATCCATAGGCGGAGCTTCGTGGAAGAAAGAAATATCAGATTACAAAGAAAGCAGGGAGAGTTAGAATGAGAACTATTGCCGTTAAGGGAACAGGAAAGGTGAATACCCCTCCTGATACTGTTGAAATCAGCCTGAACATCAGATCCAAGGACAAGGAGTACTCAAAATCAGTAGAAAAGTCAAACAAAAAAATTGACTCGCTGAAATCAAAATTGATGGAGATCAGGTTTGATGAGGATGCTCTGAAGACAGTTAATTACAATGTATATACCGAATATGATAATATTCAGAACGACAAAGGTGTATACCAGAGGGTGTTTTCAGGTTATGTGTGTCAACATATGATGCTGCTTAGACTTGATTTTTCTTCCGAAAGACTGAACGAGACCCTCATTGCAATAGCGGAAAGCGGGGCTGATGCGGAACTTAATATTAGTTTCACAGTCAGAGACAGGGATGCATTGAGCCGCAAAGTGCTCGAAAGTGCTGTCAAAAATTCCAAGGAAAAAGCAAAAATCATCTGTAAGGCAGCCGGTATGAAGCTGGGAACCATACAGAACATAAATTATCATGTTTCGGACATCAACACGGTTTCTGTTTCACGCTATGAGGTTGAAAGTGCGCTTATGTCATCAAAAAGAGCAGTAAATGCTGATATGGCAATGGGGGCAAGTTTTTCTCCGGAAGATATTGAATCAGGGGATGAAGTCACAGTCTTGTGGGAAATAGAGTGATTGAGAGGAAAACAGCATGAAAGTTATTGACGTGTATAAGCAGTATTTCGAAGCCGATGCGGAGTTTTCGGGTGTAAAGAGACATGGTGTATCGGTTACTCTTACGGCGACATCTGATGAGGGGACAATAAAATATGACGTTGGCATAAGCTTTTTTCCTCATAACGATCCTGATGACTTCGGAATCTCTTATGATGCATACTTTGAAAAAAATATTTACAGTGCAAAAGGAAGACGCTCGAAGAAAAAAGAAAAGGCATTTCTTGATGAATTAAGAAATCATGCGGATGAACTGGCAGAATCAGCCGACGGAAAGATATTCTGGGACAAACCTCTGATAGAGGCAAGATTAGGATAAAGGAATTGCAAAATAAAACACCTTGGAAATCATTTAAATTTCACAAGGTGTTTTTTGATTTGTCTATTTTTGACCGTAATATGCATTTTTTCCGTGCTTTCTCAGGTAATGCTTGTCGAGAAGTACTCTTGAAATCGGATTTATCCCCGGCGACAGCATGAGAGTATGAAATGCCATGAATGCACAGTCCTCTAGAACTACGGAGTTTTCAACCGCTTTTTCGGGGGATTTTCCCCAGGTGAACGGTCCATGGCTTTTAACCAGAACAGCCGGAACTTCATCAGGATTTAAGTTTCTGTTTTTGAATGTTTCACATATAACCTGTCCGGTTTCATGTTCATACTCGCTTTTGATTTCAGATGAATACATGTCTCTGGTGCATGGAATACTTCCATAGAAATGGTCCGCATGAGTTGTTCCGAGTGCGGGTATATCACGGCCTGCCTGTGCAAATGAGGTAGCCCATTTTGAATGAGTATGAACGATTCCGCCGATGTTGGGAAAACTGTTGTATAATACTAGGTGGGTCGGAGTGTCAGACGAAGGCTTATATTTTCCTTCCACTACCTCACCGGTCTTGAGAGAGACTACGACCATGTCGTCTCTTTGCATATTGGAATAATCAACACCGCTTGGCTTTATGACAATAAGACCTTTTTCTCGGTCTACTCCCGAAACATTTCCCCATGTGAAACGTACCAGGTCATATTTCGGAAGATCCAGATTAGCCTTTAATACGGCTTCCTTAAGTTCTTCAAGCATCTCTCTCTCCTTATTTCAATTTCCAGGCCAGATCGGCAAGGAACAATTCGTTTTCAAGAGATTCAACTGTTGTATCCTTTGTTATATGAACGAACTCTATATCCATCATTCTTGCAAAGTCTTTCATCATTTCCGCTGAGACGTCATATGAAAGGACTGTGTGATGAGCTCCGCCGGCGGTTATCCAGCATTCCACTCCGGTCTC
>CACXBN010000084.1 GCA_902765885.1 uncultured Ruminococcus sp.
ATCCCATGGGAATCAGACAAACGCCCTGTGACGCTTCCCGCAGCGCCGGAAAATCATAGCTGTTGGTGTAAGCCCATCTTGTTTCCATAATATCCCTCCTCTTGTAGAAAAGAAACTTCGTCGTCAGTGATAGATTGCTTGGGAGTATCAATTGCGAATTCTATAGGAAGTTCCCCTGTATATCAGCCTCTGCGACATCTCCCTAGCATCGGAATCTTAGCACATATCAAAAGGAATTTCAAGAAAAATATGGAGTCTATAATGGAAAACTCGAAAACGATAATGGCTGGGAATGATCTATAAATTGACAAATCGGAAAGGATACGTTAACTTATAATAAAAACTGGTTACAACATAGGCGGTGACAAACTCGGTATCGAAAGAAGCGCCTTTTATGATAGGGTCGATGAGCCATAGGATCAAAGGAAGAAACTGAAAAAGTTGATTCTACATAACCCGAGTTTGATAAAACGATTCTAAATAAATAGCCACACATTGTCAATGTAATACATAAATGTAGTACATATTGTCAACAATCCATTTATGCTCTTCTTTAAGGAATCTACGTGTTTTTTCCCGTAGTTTATACCTAAAATAGCTTAAAACCTCGGTGTACTCGCTGCTTTACATGCTTCATTCAGCGGTTTGCCAAGGTTTCTTTATTCCTTCTTCGTCAAACTCGGGTTATATCAAACAGGTTGAGGTTTGTCAATACGTTTATGAAATTTAAAATAACTATTGTGTTGAACAGTAGAAACAGTCTCAAACAACCGAAAAAGAACAGAAGGCATTTTTGTGATATGAAAATGCCCTCAATATATAATAATGAAGAATAATGAAAAAATGTGTGAAAAAAAATAATTTAAGTTTAGAGCAAAAAAATGTTGACAAATAAAAACGCTTGTGATAATATAATTAGGCATTCCGGCGATGCACCTATGCGAGTGTAGTTCAGTGGTAGAATTCCAGCCTTCCAAGCTGGTTATGTGGGTTCGATTCCCATCACTCGCTTTTTGTGTGCCTTTAGCTCAGCAGGATAGAGCAACTGCCTTCTAAGCAGTAGGTCGAGGGTTCGAATCCCCCAAGGCACGGTGACTTCGATAACACGAGGGCCGCTTAACGGTGGATGTAGCTCAGTTGGTTAGAGCGTCAGGTTGTGGCCCTGAAGGCCGTGGGTTCGACCCCCATCATTCACCCTGTTTGTTACCAGTGATTATATCACTGGTTTTTTTCTTTTTTCAGCGAATTATAACCCTGAACTTTCTTGACTCGTTTTCGGTATCTATGAGCATTCCTGCCAGAGCATCTGCATAACTGCCCATGTTTTCCTTCAATGATTCGAATCCGAGAATTATGAGTGTCAGATCAGTGCCGGCCAGAATATCATGCAGAGCATCAAGATTTCTTCCGAAATAATCGGGAGTATCTAGAGCTGTCTCTACAGCATCATATAATTCTTTTCTTGTTTTTATGTTTGTGACATCAATCAGTTTGTAATTCATAAATCAAGCCTTCCAGTCTTATTCTTCACCGTACAACAGTTCAAATGATTCATAGTGGTCTTCTGTATAATAGATTAATCCGTCATTTGAATATACTATTCTTTTCGAACCTCTGGAAGATTTTCCAAGGGTATCTATATCACATTCATAATATGTTCTGCCTTTGGCTTTTGGCAGGAGACCTTCATAATTGCCAAACTTCTGACCACCGATACATTTGCCTTTAGCATATCTTTCAACAGATCCTCCTGACCAGCCAAGATCTTCTGCAGCAGATTTGGATATATAATTTGAAGGCAGTTTTCCGTATGTGTGAATATACAGAGCGACATGTTCTTTGTCGTCATATACGCCATCCTCTTCGACTGTCAGAACTTCATCCGTGTCGACTATATCGGTCTGTTCAGTGCTGTCTTGCGGGGCATTTGTTTCCGGTGTCTCTGTCTCAGCGGGAGAGGTATCTTCCGTACTTTGAGAATCGGTGCTGTTTGATGTGTCTTCGGAACCGTAATTTATTAAAGATTCGGTGTCTGAGTCATCTTCAAGAAGGGAGTTTATTAAATCATTGACTTCTTTTACAGTCTGGCTGTTTGTAAGCGAACATGAAGACAAAGAAGAAATTACGCCTATAAGCAGTAATACTGTCAGAATCAAAGATATGAGTTTCTTCATCATTATTTAGCTCTTTTCGTTTCAGTAAAATTAATTTCCGCCTCAACGTTTACGCGTCCGTCAGGGCGAATCGTTCTGATATAACAAACATCATCATGGTATCCTCTGTATATTTTTATTTCTTCTCCGAGCGGGGCCTCGGAAACATATGAAATACACATTGAAGAAACGCGTTTGTTATTCATGTTACCTGAATAGCTGCACAGAATGTCGGGGTATCTTGTGTTGTTCATGTGGCCGTTAAGATCCACGTCAGCGTATGTGGTTGTTCTGCTTCCGGCATATTCGAAAGAAATATCATCAGGAATTTTGAATCTTGCCGGAGGCATATCGATCATATCATCGATTCTGTATCTTCCTTCAAGCTCTGACGTACGATGCAGTTTTCCGTCATTTATACCGAAAAGTGCCCATATGGATACAGCCTCGACAATTACTTCACCGTCTCTTATAATCCTATAGCATCTGTTAAACTGTACTCCTCTGGATTCAGCAGCCCAGGACTGAACTGTGAGTTTATCATGAGTATAAATTTCCTTATATGCATTCATTCTTATCCTGCTTATGACAAATGACAGCCCCTGGTCAAAAAGCTCGTTGTATGACGGCCGGTCATCTTCCATCTGACTGTAGGCTGCATCCTGTATCAGCCTGAAAATATTCGATGCGGAAACGATGTCATTTGAATCCACATCATTTGCGAGAACTCTGTATTCGCCGCTCCATTTCATAAAAAACCTCTGAATTAAATATAACATAAAAATGAGACAACGCACGATTAATACGAACGTTGTCTCATTTCTTAAGCTTGTTTATAGTGTGTTTGCAGATCCGAGAACGTCCTTGATTTTATGAGCAACCATTTTCTTGACTTCTTCTCTTCCAACGGAGAGATATGCTCGCGGGTCAAATACGTCAGGCTGTGCATGCAGCACTCTTCTGATTCCTGCAGTCATTGCAAGTCTTATATCGGAATCTATGTTGATTTTGCAAACTGCAAGGGTTGCGGCTCTGCGCAGCTGATCTTCCGGGATACCTACAGCATCAGGCAGATGTCCACCGATAGAATTGATTTCCTTTACATGTTCCTGAGAAACAGATGATGCACCGTGAAGAACAATGGGGAATCCAGGAAGTATTTCCATAATTCTCTCAAGGATGTCAAAACGGAGCGGAGGCGGAACAAGAACGCCGTCTGCATTGCGAGTGCACTGTTCCGGTTTGAATTTGTAAGCACCATGGCTTGTCCCGATTGCTATTGCCAGCGAGTCAACACCGGTCCTGCTTACGAACTCTTCAACTTCCTCAGGACGAGTGTATGATGAATCTTCTGCGGAAACTTTAACTTCATCTTCAACACCGGCAAGTCTTCCGAGTTCTCCCTCGACAACGACGCCGCGTTCGTGTGCATATTCAACAACCTTCTTTGTGAGAGCGATGTTGTCTTCGAATGTATGGTGAGATCCATCAATCATTACAGAGGTGAATCCTCCATCAATGCATGCTTTGCAGATGTCAAAGTCTGCACCATGGTCAAGATGCAGTGCAAGATCTATGCCTGAATCCTTGATGGCCGCTTGTGCGAGGGCCATAAGATATTCCTGTTTGGCATATTTTCTAGCGCCGGCAGAAACCTGAAGAATTACAGGAGATTTAAGTTCGCCTGCAGCTTCGGTGATTGCCTGTATTATTTCCATGTTGTTGATATTGAAAGCACCGATTGCGTACTTTCCTTCATAAGCTTTCCTGAACATTTCAGTCGTTGTAACGAGAGCCATATGTGAATCCTTTCTTTAGGTTGATTTTTCAACATTCCAATTTTACATTACGGAAGAGTAAAAATCAATGAATAATTGTAAATAATACGAGAGTCCGAATAATAATGTAAGTACGATAGCCTATAAAACTGTTAACGAAATACAAATTCAAAATCAGATTACCGATAGCTTTTACGGTTTTGTTGATTTTGTATTTTTTAAGTGATATAATTGAATCACAATCAGCAGTTACTGATTTCTATTTTGACTTATTTTTATAGAGAGGTGTATCATGGCTAAATCAAGACTTATCGGTGATTACCCGGTTATAGGCATCAGACCTACTATTGACGGCAGACGCGGACCGCTTAAAGTTCGTGAATCGCTTGAAGATCAGACAATGGGTATGGCCAAAGCAGCGAAAAAACTTCTTGAGGAAAACATCAAATATTCCAATGGCGAACCTGTAAAGGTGGTTATAGCAGATACCACTATAGGACGTGTGGGTGAGGCTGCGGCATGCGCTGCTAAGTTCAAAAAGGAAGGCGTGGACATCACTCTTACGGTTACTCCGTGCTGGTGTTACGGCTCGGAAACAATGGACCAGGATCCGAACACTATAAAGGCAGTGTGGGGATTTAACGGAACAGAAAGACCCGGTGCTGTATATCTTGCATCAGTACTTGCAACTCATGCTCAGAAGGGACTTCCTGCATTCGGAATTTACGGACATGACGTTCAGAACATTGATGAAGTGGATGAGATTCCGTGCGATGTAAAAGAAAAATTGCTCCGTTTCGGAAGAGCAGCTGTTGCAGCAGCAACGATGAGAGGCAAATCATATCTTCAGATCGGTTCTATTTGCATGGGTATCGGCGGCTCGATCATTGATTCCAAATTTATGGAAGAATATCTCGGAATGAGAGTTGAATCAGTGGATGAAGTGGAAATCATCCGCCGCATGACAGAAGAAATATATGATAAGAAAGAATTTGAAAAAGCTCTTGCGTGGGTCAAAGAAAACTGCATAGAGGGATTTGACAAGAACCCCGAATACATGCAGAAAACACGCAAGGAGAAAGACGAGCAGTGGGAATTTGTCGTTAAGATGATGCTCATCATCAAAGACCTTATGAACGGCAATGATAAGTTGCCTGAGGGTAAGGAAGAAGAGAGAGTGGGACATAATGCCATTGCTGCAGGTTTCCAGGGTCAGAGACAGTGGACAGACTTCTATCCCAACTGTGATTTCCCGGAAGCATTGCTTAACTCATCATTTGACTGGGGCGGAGCGCGCGAACCCTATGTTCTCGCAACAGAAAATGACATCCTCAATTCTCTCGGAATGCTGTTCATGAAACTTCTTACAAATCGTGCACAGATGTTTGCGGATGTTCGTACATACTGGAGTCCTGAAGCAGTAAAGAGAGCTACCGGATATGATATTGAAGGAGTCGCAAAGGAAAACGGCGGCTTCCTGCACCTGATCAATTCCGGTGCGTGCTGCCTTGATGCCAATGCAGAAGCAAGAGATGAAAACGGCGTTCAGGTTATGAAGCCATGGTATGAAGTTACAGAAGCCGATCAGAAGGCAATTATGAAGAACACCACATGGAACTTTGCCGATCTCGGATACTTCCGTGGAGGCGGATATTCGTCACGTTTCGTAACCAATGCTGAGATGCCTTGCACAATGATAAGACTTAACCTCGTTCAGGGCCTCGGACCGGTTCTTCAGATTGCAGAAGGCTGGACAGTAAAACTTCCTGAAAATGTAAATGATATTCTCTGGAAGAGAACAGACTACACATGGCCGTGCACATGGTTTGCACCAAGATGTGATGGAAAAGAAGGCAGCCCGTTCAAGACTGCATATGATGTAATGAACAACTGGGGAGCAAACCACGGAGCTATAAGCTACGGTCATATCGGTGCTGACCTTATAACTCTTTGCTCTATGCTGAGAATCCCGGTGTCCATGCACAATGTACCTGTAGAAGACATCTTCAGACCGGCTGCATGGAATGCATTCGGAATGGACAGAGAGGGTGCTGACTACAGAGCATGCGCCAACTATGGCCCTCAGTTCAAAAGAACTGCAAGATAATCCTTAAAAAACAATTACGGGGGAGTAATCATTCAAAGATTACTCCCCCGAATTTATTTATTTTTTGGAAAACAGTGTCAAGGCGTCAAAGATTCCGGAAAGAGGAACGATGTCTATTCCCGGCAGACTTCCTGCATTTTTAGGAACTGAGCGTTTTGGCATAGCTATTTTGGTGAATCCAAGCCTGAATGCCTCGTTTACTCTTTGATCTATGGATGATACTGATCTGAATTCTCCAGACAGACCGATTTCTCCGAATGCTATAAGGTCGTCCGGCACCGGAATGTCTCGAATAGAGGAAATCAAAGCAAGGCAGGTTGCTGCGTCGACTGCAGGCTCATCAAGCCTGAGCCCCCCTATTACATTCAGATATACATCACAAGACGAAAACTTAAGTCCGAGCCTCTTTTCAAGTACTGCCAGCAGCAAACACATCCTGTTGTAATCAATGCCATTTGAGGTTCGTCTGGGAGACGGAAACGCTGTAGGCGTTACGAGGGCCTGTATTTCCGCGATGATTGGTCTGCTTCCCTCCATAACGCAAACGGCACAGCTTCCGCTGACCCCTTTTGGCCTCCCTTCAAGCAGCATTGCAGACGGATTGGCTACTTCCTCAAGACCTGTTTCACACATTTCAAATACACCGATCTCGTTTGTGGAACCGAATCTGTTCTTAATGGCCCTTACGATTCTGTGAGGCTGCCTTCGGTCACCCTCAAAATATATGACAGCATCTACCATGTGTTCCAGAACTTTCGGGCCGGCTATTCCGCCTTCCTTGTTCACATGACCTACGATAATAATGGCAGCTCCGTCTGTTTTTGCTTTTTCTATAAATAATGAAGAGCATTCTCTTACTTGAGTGATACTTCCGGACGATGATGCAGATGAATCTGAATATATGGTCTGTATGGAATCAACAATCATGATATCCGGTTTGATTCTGTCGTATTCCTTTAGTATAACATCAACATCTGCTGCTGTGAGAATGTATAGCTCCGAAGGATTGACATCAAGTCTTTTGGCCCTCATTTTTAGCTGAGTTTTGGATTCTTCTCCGGATACATACAATATTTTGCAGTCATCACCGATCTGTCCGCACAATTGAAGAAGAAGAGTCGATTTTCCGATTCCGGGTTCACCTGCAAGCAGAATCACCGAGCCGTTAACTATTCCCCCGCCCAAAACGCGGTCAAACTCAGATATTCCCGTGCTGTGCCTGACATAATCAGAAAGCGAAAAATCTCCTATTTTTTCTGCTTTTTCTTCTCCTTCAAGGAGAGATTTCTTTTTTGCTGAAATTGACTTCGGTGCCTCATGATATTCTTCTTCCTCAAAAGAATTCCATGCTCCGCATTGAGGACATTTACCCATCCATTTAGAGGTTTGGTAGCCGCATTCAGAGCACACATATACTATTTTTGATGATTTCATGTTTTTTACGATCCTAACTCCAAAGCTTACAATTATTATACCATGTTTCCAATAATTATAACATATAATATTTCTCGAAATATTTAAATCATTTTGCAACATCGATGCTGATGTTATCCAAACATAGTGTACTATAATGAATGATTATCGCAGCATGTTTATGAAAGTACATAGTGTTTGTCGCAAAGCAATGAGAAATATTTTAAATGCTTCACACAGTTAGGTGTTTTGTTCAATTTGCAAAAAATAGCAAATATTAATTTGTGTGTTTTATGATATAATATAGTTGATTTTTAATTATGAATAAGATAC
>CACXBN010000085.1 GCA_902765885.1 uncultured Ruminococcus sp.
AGGTGCTGTTTGTCAATATTTTTCTTATTATCCATATCTTACTTTCTCCATCGGGATTAAGGCTGAAATTATAATCGAAAAAGGAAACATCCGCTCTTTCTCAATTATACCCCGGGCTCTTCATTTGTTCAATATAAGCTTTAAGATATTATTGCCATCAGATTCACAGTGGTGTGGCTGTGTTGACTTTCTTTTCCGAAAAATGTATAATTCAGATGTAATTAAGATAGGAGGACAAACATGGATACCAACGTCAATAATACTGAAAACAGCATCGATGAGTCTGTTGTAGCGAAAACTGAGCAAATTATTGAAAATGATATTTCAAAATCAGAAAATCCTGTTCCGATAAGCGAACCTGAAACAGATAATATTTATTCTGATCTGTCGTTTAGTGACATACAGAATTCTGCTCCTGCTCACCCTTATTCTATACCGGGAAATGCCCGGCAGAATGAAGATATGCAGACAAGACCGACTGTCAATGCGGACATTGATAAATCTTTTCCCGTTCTTCAGTGTTTCAATCTTATAAAGAGATACTCAAATATTCCTGCAGTTAAAGGCGTCAATTTTACTGTTACCGAAGGAAAGATACTCGGTCTTCTAGGTCCCAACGGAAGCGGAAAAACAACACTTCTCAAAATGATAGCAGGGCTTCTAACGCCAACCAGCGGTGAGATCAGTGTATGCGGACTGCCGGTGGGTACCGAAACAAAGAAAATGGTTTCGTATCTTCCTGAGAGAACATACTTTAACGAAAACAGATCAACCAATGACGTTATTAAGTATTTCAAAGATTTTTACGCAGATTTCTCTGAAAGCAGAGCAAGAAGTATTCTCGAAGATCTTTCCATAGACCTTAACGCAAAAATCAGAACGCTTTCAAAAGGCAATAAAGAAAAAGTTCAGCTGGCTATGGTAATGTCAAGAGAAGCAAAGCTTTATCTTCTGGACGAGCCCATAGCGGGCGTTGACCCTGCCACGAGGGATTATATACTTCGTACGGTTATTACAAATAAGCCGGAGGACTCTACCGTAATCATATCAACACATCTTATACGTGATGTTGAAGATTTTCTCGATGAATTTATATTCCTAACCAGCGGCAATATTTATTCATATGACAGCGTTGAGAGAGCACGCAATCAAACCGGTAGAACACTGGATGAACTGTTCAGGGAGGTATTCAGATGCTAGGAAAGCTCTTAAAATATGACAATCGTGAAATGGGAATTCCTGTTTTACTTTTCTCACTGATATCTGTTGCAGCCGGATTTCTTGGAGGATGGCTTGCAAGATTTCTTGGAATGCTGAATGAAAAAGGTCTCGAAGGCATAATGCAGATTATTATCAGCATTCCCATGATGCTTACTATTTCTGTATGTTTCGCAGCAATATTTGCTGCAGTGATAATAGCTCTTGTTATTATTCTCAGAAGGTATTACAAAAACCTGTTTTCAGACGAAGGGTATCTTACGTTTACCCTTCCGGTTGAGCCAAGGCAACTACTGTTTTCAAAAACTCTGCTCGGATATTTCTTGCTGCTTATTGCAACTATAGCCTCATGTCTTGGTTTTATAGTATTTCTCGGTACAGTATCTGCGAAAGACACGTTTTTTGATTTCACATTTACCAGAGACATCTTATCCTCACTAGGATACTCATATACTACTTTGACCAAAACTCCTATAGCTGTGGCTGTTATTGAAATAGTTCTTTCAGTACTGGTGGCCCTTGCAAGAACTCTTTTATCGATGTATCTTGCAATAACAGTCGGAGCTATCGTAGCCAAAAAGCACAAGATACTTGCTGCAATAGGAATCTATGTCCTGATCAACATGGCGGCATCAGTCATTTCCAATATTTTTTCTGTAATCATAATGAGAACGACTTTTATCGATATAATGGAAAATGATTATCTGATAATTGTACATGGAAGCACGATCTTCCAAATCATACTTAATCTTGCCATAGCAGTTGTATGCTATCTCATAAACAGATACCTGCTGACCAAAAAAGTAAATATTTAATCTATATCAAAAATTCAAGGGAGAAGTTCATGTCGGACTTCTCCCTTTCGTTATCCAAAAATAATCTCATTTCTGTGGCTGAAATATACTTTCCGTGGATTATGCTCCATGATTTTATCCCAGTCATTTTTCAGCTCATTGTTTTCATATGCTTCCAAATACTCTATAGGCTCGAGATCGCCGGCAAAACATGTCCCGTCATCCATAATCAACGAGATACTGTCCATGCTGTGGCTTGGAGTGTATATTATCTCGCCGTCAAATCCAAGGGCTGTAAGAAGTTCCCTGCTTTTTGAGCATGAAACAATCATTGCCGTATCCTCTTTGATCGGCTCATAGCTTATATTTCCGTCCCGCTCAAAAATACGGTCAGCATAATGCACGAAAGGAATCTGTTCCTCAAGAAGAATAAGCCTGATCCCTTTTGACATCAGCTCGCTAACAAGTCCGATGTGATCGGGATGAAAGTGTGTGGCAACCAAGAATCTGATGTCTTTAAAAGCTATCTCATGTTCTTTCAGTGAACGGTAAAGTCCGTTGAGTGTCCCCGGCATATCAGTATCGATCATCAGACACCCATTATTTCCGTCAATCACAAAACAATTTGTATTGCCGTATTTGAGCCTGTGTATCACGGAATGCCACCTACATGCTTTCTGTCTCAGTGTTATTTTGAGAATCAATAATTATTTTCTGAAGGTCTCTGTAGTAATCCCAAAGCTTTGGATTGGTATATTTTTTCCATTCGTCTATTTCGTTCTCAAGAAAATGTTTTCTCATTTCCGTAGCGGAAATATCAATAATCTTAGGTATGTACAGCTCTGCAACTGATAATCCTATGACACTGTCGAACCAGTTCAGCCTTTTTTCTTCCTTGCCCGAAATAAGCAGTTCAGGAGGTCTGGAAAAATATTTTACTACGTTTTTATAAACATACTCTCCCCATTTTGATACATTTCCGATCCCGATATCAGGCAAAGGATAAATGATAATATCATCGCCGAAAACCTTTTTAAGTATCTTCTTTCTTGTTTTATAAGAAAACGGGTTTTTTATCGTTCCTGATTCCTGAGATGATCCAATAAAAACACCTACAGTATCACATAGTTCTATCGCCTTGTTTATAAGCTGTTCATGTCCTGTGTGGAACACCTGAAATCTTCCGACTATTATTCCAAGTTCATATGGTTTTTTCATTTTGCAAATCTCCGGGTTCAGAATTTCGGTATGAATGATGGCATAAGTTTAAGTTTGAATCCGTTTATCTTATGCAGCCTGTCAATAATCTCTTTTTTGGAGCTGTCTTCTATGATTCCCTCTCTGATGTATCTGTCGAGTTCTGCATAGGTAAATCCGAGATTCTCCTCATCGGTTTTTCCGCTGAGACCGTCAACGGGAGGCTTTTCTATGAGGATATCCGGCAGTCCCAGCACCTTTCCTACGGCTTTTACTTCAGTCACTGTCAGGTGCGAGCATGGGCTGAAATCTCCGACTGAGTCTCCGTATCTGGTAGAATATCCAACCCAGTCTTCCGACAGATTGCATGTATTGGCAACCCGTCCGTTATGACTCTGGGCTACGGCATACAGTGTAGTCATCCTGATTCTCGGAGGCATATTTATAGTACTTTGCCTGCTTAACTCAAAAGGAATTTCTTTTTTAAGGGACTCAACGCTGTTTTTTATGTTAATCGTATAATTCCTGATTCCCAGATGTCTTACAAGAAGCTGCGCCATATCAATGTCATTCTGCACTCCGCATGGCATAAGAACTCCGATTACACGTTCTTTTCCGAGCGCTTCACAGCACAAAGCCGCTACGACAGAACTGTCTTTCCCGCCTGAAATTCCGACAATTGCATTGCAGTCTTTGCCGTTTTTTTCAAAAAAGCGCCTAATCCATCTGACACAATCATTTTTAACTTTTTCTGCATCAAACATAATAATATCCCTCTAAGCAAAAAATGCACCTTTAGGACATTATATAACAATGTCTCACCGGGTGCATTTTTATTCAGATATAATTAATTATACTGTAATATTGACAGAAATAATCAATAGTTTTCTGCGTTAACTTCGAAATAACTCTGAGGATGTGCGCATACAGGGCATACATCGGGAGCCTTTGTTCCGACAACGATATGTCCGCAGTTGCGGCATTCCCAAATTTTAACTTCACACTTTTCGAATACTGTTTTTGTTTCTACATTCTTGAGAAGAGCACGATAGCGTTCTTCATGATGCTTTTCAATTGCAGCTACGCCACGGAATTTGGCTGCGAGTTCCGGGAATCCCTCTTCTTCAGCTGTTTTTGCAAAACCTTCGTACATATCTGTCCATTCAAAGTTTTCACCATTTGCAGCTGCTTCAAGGTTTTC
>CACXBN010000086.1 GCA_902765885.1 uncultured Ruminococcus sp.
GAATTCACCTTCTCTGTAGAATGTGACGGGAAGCCTTCCGTTTGGACAGAATGCCCCAGATATCAGCTCCGCAGCAGCCAGTCCTCCAACGGCTCCGGGATACCATCCGTGTATTATGGCTCTAGCATGTGCTGTAATCTTTTCTCCAAGATCCACACAGCTGCCCGCTTCCACCAGGACGATCACGTTATCACAGACATCGCATATTTTTTCGGCAAGCTCTATTTGGGCCTTCGGAAGAACAAAGGAATTTTTGTCTCCCTTGTTGAAATATTCGTTAATTATATTGGTCTCTTCGCCTTCTATATCACTGTCAAGGCCAAGGCAAAGAATCGTAATATCCGAATTCTCGGCATACCCGACTCCTTCTGCCGTCATATTGGCGAATCCTCCCCAATACAGCGGTTTTTCAAACCATATATTTGCACCCTTGCATACCCTGATGTCCGCATTTCTGAATACTTTTCTTATTCCGTCGGCAGGAGTTATGTATTCGGAAGACATTCCGTTATAATTGCCTTCCAAAGCCCTGATCGACATTGCATTAGGTCCTATCACTGCTATTTTTTTCTCGGTTTCAGGATCCAAAGGAAGAATTCCGTCGTTTTTCAGAAGGACCATACACTCCCTGGCTGCCTCAAGGTTCAGCCTTTGATGCTCTTCACACTCTATTTTTTCAAACGGAATATCTTTATACGGACGTTCCTCTTCAAATTCACCGAGTCTGAACCTGATTGACATGACCATGACAGCAGCTTCGGTAATGTCTTCTTCTGTGACAAGGTCCTGTTCATATGCATCAAGCAGCACATGGTATGAATCTCCGCAATTGAGATTGCATCCTGATTTCAGTGCCAGAGCGGCGGCCTCTTCAAGTGTGTCCGTACATTTGTGGTTGGCATATATGTCAAAAATCGCTCCGCAGTCCGATACGAAGTAGCCGTCAAATCCCCATTTGTTCCTGAGGATGTCTTTCATAAGGTATTGATTTGCACAGCATGGTTCTCCGTTTGTCCGGTTATATGCACCCATTACTCCCGCCACGCCTGCTTCTACTGACTTTTCGAATGCCGGCAGATATGTTTCCCACAAATCATGAAGGCTTGCTTTTGCATCAAATGAATGCCTTATGCTCTCCGGCCCGGAATGTACCGCATAATGTTTTGCACATGCTGCAGTCTTCAGAAATTCTCCGTCCCCCTGAAGTGCCTTGATATACTCGACGGCAAGTGATGAAGTAAGAAAAGGATCCTCTCCGAAAGTCTCCTGTCCTCTTCCCCATCTCGGATCTCTGAATATATTTATATTGGGCGTCCAGTATGTAAGCCCCTTATATATATCAAAGTCTCCCTTATCCGCATTGTTGTTGTATTTTGCACGGGCCTCATCGGATATTGCTTTCCCTATTTTGCCGACAAGCTCCGTATCAAAGGTGGATGCAAGTGCTATGGCGTGAGGAAAGACAGTGGCCATTCCGCTTCTTGCCACTCCGTGAGACGCTTCATTCCACCAGTTATATTCCTTGATTCCCAGTCTGTCGATGGCAGGGGAGTTATATAGTAAAACCGAAGCTTTTTCTTCCAGCGACATCTGTAAAACCAGCTCCCTGGCTCTGTTTATAGCTGTCGTTGCATCCATAAAGGCTTCTCCTTTTTAACCTATGTATTTTTTCAGGTTCTCGAGTCCCATCTCTATTCCAAGAAGATTATCTTCTATTCCTTCGAATTCGATGGACACATAATCATCATAACCGTTGTTTTTGATAATCTGGAGAGACTGCTTCACTCCGGCATCTCCGTGGCCTAATATTGCGCCTCTGAGATAGTTGCCTCCGCGGCTCACAGACCATCCTCTTCCCGGGTACTCCATGAGCCTGGATTTAGTATGGAAATCTTTCGCATGAACATGAAGCGCGTATCTTGCAAGTCTTCCGACGGCCACTGCGGGATCTTCATCAGCGACCATAAAGTTGGCAACATCGAGAAGAAGCCCGAAATTCGGATGGTTTACCGCTTCGAGAAGTTTTTCGCACCGGTAGGAATCCTGTATAAAATGCCCGTGGTTCTCGAACATCGTCTTGACCCCTCTCTTCTCTCCGTATTCAGTTATTTCCCTGCATATATCCGCTAAAGTCGGAAGAAGCAGATCGAACCCGAACCCGTATGTTTTCCCGTTTGACAATCCCCATGTCATGTCATGCCTCATTTTCGGCGCTCCGAGAAGAGTGGCCTGATCTATGTTTGCCTTTACTTTTTCA
>CACXBN010000087.1 GCA_902765885.1 uncultured Ruminococcus sp.
AGAGACTATTCTCCTTCCATGAGAAGAATGACGGATAATGACTCATATGTGTTCATTCTCGGAGGAGAAGGCGAAACTGCTACCATTCCGATTATAACCTACTCAGGAAAAGTAATCGATTCTGACTGGTATGCGCAGGGATACAATGTCGGATCTGACGGAAACTGGGTTATGTACATTGAGAATCCGGATAATCTTATAGGATTCGGATCCAAAGCTGACCAGGGAGCCAGCCTTGTACTCTTCATAGAATATGGCTCGGAATCTGCATACGGAAGTCTTCAGGGAACCGATTATCTCATCGGAAGCGTAGCATATAAAGCTCATGTTTATGACCTCATAACAGGTGAGATAAAAGAAGTTGATACATTTACCGCTAATCTCAAACCTGCTCAGGAAACCAATTCCAGTGGAACAGAGATTTATACGACATACGGATACGGCTCAACATACATTGGCAGACCCGGACCGCTTCAGGACGGCTATTACAACTATCCGTTCTATCATTTCTATAACATTGTCGGTGATGTGTACAGAACCGTAGATGATAAAATCATAAATGACACTCCGGTTAATCCAGCGGATATTCCCGAAATAATGAACTCCATGTTGGATATGGACGGTTCTATCCTTCGCGATGGTGCATTTGGTGAAACAGGAATAGTAACGGCAAAATATAACGGAACCGTGGCTGACATCAACAAGATGTGGAACAATGGTTGGGGCGGAGAAACCTACCTTCAGGGATTCTCTCCGATTCACATCAATCTCCGCATGTCTTACAAGGCACTCGGTGAAAGTTACAATCAGTATTACAGACTTGATAAATACGGACTGGCTGCAGGAGACAGTGGCGGAGTTGTAGGGAAGAGTTCTGTGTTCGTTTGGGCTATGAAAGAAGTGAACGGCAGAGTCATGATAGCTCATGTGGCATGTGATGACGGCGGTGGAAAGGCACTTAAGACGGATTCTCAGTATCAGAACGCATGGAATCTTGTGCAGCCCGATCAGATACTTTCGTTCTATGGCGACAAAGGCAACAACTGCCAGAGTTACTATTACACCCTTATCTACCATGAAAATTCAACCAACACCGGCAAGTCTGCCAACGACAGATCATATGCGGTTATATATGTATACGACTTTGAAGACGATCAGAAGCTTGTAAGTGCTGATTTCAATCCTTCAGCACAACCCAGCTGTTTCGGATTGGAATACAATGGGAAAAGCCTCGATAGTGTCTGGGAAACTATACATTAAAAGCTCTTAAAAGTCATTAAGCAAAAAGCTGTGAAAATGAGAAATCATTATCACAGCTTTTTATATTTCATAAGTAATGGCTACCTCGGGAATCAAATTCCTGATGTAGCCATAAGAATTTAAAACTATTTACATGTCTGTGTACAGAGGGATTAAGAAATGAGCTGCTTCACAGACTTTTTTCATAATGTGAGATTTGCCAGAACAGGACGATGGTCACTGGCAATTATCTTTATGGTTGAAATGCTGCCTACATCAAAATCATTTGATGTGTAAATGTAGTCAATCAGTTCGTCCGGAGCTTCCGAAGGAAAAGTTTTTTCTCCCGCTTTTTCCAGAATATGGTGCGTGCTTACGAAAGAATGATCGAGAGCTCCAATAAGAGGATCGTCCGGAGTCATGTTGAAATCTCCCATTAGGACAAATGGAAGAGATTCCTTTGAAATCATGTCTTTGACAAAGGAAACTGCATTACAGTGTTCTTCATCCGTTAATCCAAAATGCGAACAATACACTGCTATCTGGCTATATTCCGGCGTTTCTATGACAGCTCGAAGCACGGAACGTGTTTCATAATACCTGGTGTTGCTGTCGGACGGCGATGGAATTGGGAAAACTTCAGCTTTGACAATTGGCCATTTGCTTACGATGGCATTTCCGTACGGATTAAATCCGAATACATATACTGATTTTCCAAACCAGCAGTGATATCCAAGATAATCAGCTATTTTTTCTGCCTGAGCCGTGTAGTATTCATCTTCCCCGAGTCCGCGTACTTCATTGAGTCCGATGATGTCAGCACCGGATTCCTTCATAACCGCAGCGACTTTTGTAAGATCAATCACTCCGGGGTCGGAAAGATGGACATGACCGTGCTGGATATTATATGTCATTACTCTGATGTTCATCATGCGTCTATGTCACACAGAGGAAGAAGTTCATATCCCTGTGCTCTGATCCAATCTATAAGTTCGCCGAGCATATTTGCGTTTGTCATCGACTCTGCATGCAGCAGGTAGACTACTCCGGGATGAAGCGCGGCTTTTGTTTTTGCCAGTCCTTCTTCTATGGTGGGCTGATTGTTTACATCATAATCATAGTACGCAAATGACCACATGACTGTTTTATATCCCATCATATCAGCCAATTTAAAAGTCCATTCGTTGCAGTTGCCTGACGGCGGCCTGTAATAGTGCATTGCCGGTGCATCAGGAAAATCTTCATGAAACATTTCTTCAAGGCCGTTAAGTTCACTCATGAATTCATCAACACCTAAGTTACCCATCCTGAGGTGATTTACTGTGTGATTTCCTACCAGGTGGCCTTCATCCAGCATCCTGGCTATAAGATCGTGCTGAGTACGGACGAAATATCCGGTAAGGAAAAATATTCCGGGACATTGTTTTTCCTTAAGAGTATCCAGAATAATCGGGGTTGCCCCATACTCATAACCGCAGTCAAAGGTCAGGTAGGCAACTTTTCTGGTTTCGTCACCCCTGTAGATACCTCCGTACTTGTGCATGCTGTCTAAAGTTGACTGATATCTGTCCCACACGTATGTTACTGTGCCTGTGGTCTCATCATATGATGTTTTGCCGAAATACCAGTCGTCAGGCTGATCTTCATAAGCCGTCTTGGGATATGAATACATTTCGTCAAGAGCCGCAAGACCGCTGTCATCTCTTGGAGGTATAGTGTAAACATATTTGCCGTTTTCAACAGTCCATTCTATTTTATCGTTTTTTGGCACCGGGCTTGTTGTATCAGAAGATGTATCCTCTGTGTCTGTCGGAGGAACTGTTGTTTCCGTATCTTTGGTTTCAGGGGCCTGTGTATCTCCCGAATCAACGGTGTCGTCACCGGGCTCTTCAACATTGCTGCTTTCCACAAGCGCAGGATCTCTTCCGACACCTTTGGAAGTATTGTCTGACGGGGTGGTCTTTGAGCATGATGCCAGACACAGAGAGACGATCAAAATAAATAATAATACAATGGGGAGAGTGCGTTTCAAAATATACCTCCATATAGATGTCAAATGATCAAGATAATATGCGAAAACATTATGACACAGCAGTTATTCGATGGCACAAACAGGTAGGATTTCATATCCCTGTGCTCTTATCCAATCTATCAAATCTCCGAGCATTCCGACATTTGCTGTCGACTCGGCATGAAGCAGATAAACGATACCGGGGTGAAGTGCATCTTTGGCTTTTTGCAAAGCTTCCTGGGGTGTAGGTTGGTTAGCAGTGTCATAATCATAATATGCGAAAGACCAGAGAACGGTTTTGTAGCCCATTTTATCTGCTAATTTCAAAACCCATTCATTACATGTTCCTGAGGGTGGTCTGTAGTACCTCATTTTCGGGCCATCAGGAAATTGTTCAAGAAACAATTTTTCCAGCCCGTTTACTTCTTCCAAAAATTCGTCAACCGACAGATCAGTAGCTCTTAAATGATTGACGGTGTGATTTCCGATCAGATGACCTTCATCCAGCATTCTGGCAAGCAGATCGTGTTGAGTTTGAACGTAATATCCTGTCGGGAAAAATATTGCAGGGCATTGTTTTTCTTTTAGAATGTCGAGAAGTTGTGATGTCGTGCCATACTCGTATCCGCAATCAAATGTGATGTAAGCGGTTTTCTTTGTTTCATCTCCCCTGTATATGCCATTATATTTATGTACACTGTCAATAGTTGCCTGGGATCTGTCCCACACATATGTGACGGTGCCTGTTGCCTCATCATACGATGTTTTGCCAAAATACCAGTCGTCAGGCTGATCTTCATAAGGAGTTTTCGGAGTGGACTGCATCTCATCAATGGTCTGAAGTCCGCTTTCATCACGCGGACCTATCTCATAAACATATTTACCGTTTTCGAAATGCCAGTCGATTGCACCTGGATCGGGATGTGAGACTGTTGAATCAGTATCTGTTTCCTGATTATGGGGGCTTTCGGTGGTTTCAGTGGTATCGGCGGTGTCAGGAACATTTATCTTATCGTTTTCGACCAAAGCCGAATCTCTTGCAATTCCGGTGCTGATATCGCTGGAATGCGGGACTTTTTGGGAACATGAACAGAATAAAAAAGTAGACGCTATTAAAAACAGCAATAATACGAAACATGTTTTATTTGGCATCGCTGACTCCTTAATATCAAATCCTTTATGCATTCATTATATCATAAGAAACACAAAAAAAGAATAAGATGAATGGCAAAGGAAGAAAAATATCGAAACAAAAAAGCCTTGTTGCAAATACAGGCGATGGTTTCTGCAGATGTGTAGGATTGCAGTCTCAAACTGCTTCGGGGATGTTGCAGAAACGGATTGCGGCGAGATGATTGCATGATGGCGCAACAAAACATTTATTGACAAACCATGAATAGTAAAGTATAATCATGTCTGTAGATGGGATCATCGCGTGCCATTGTGCCGTAAGGTATTGGCATGAGGAAAGTCCGGGCATCACAGAGCAGGATAACGGATAACGTCCGCCGAAGGAGACTTCCGGGAAAGTGCAACAGAAATAGACTACCAGCATTATGTTGGTACAGGTGGAAAGGCGAGGTAAAAGCTCACCGGCATGACAGGTAACTGTGTGCAAATGTAAACCCTATCCGATGCAACACCTCTAATGTGTAATGGCCTAAAAAGTCAGGATATTTGCTCGATATAATCACGAGAGGTGGCTGGATGTATGCGGCAACGCATATACAAGATGGATGATGATTGCCTATGTTATAGGTACAGAACCCGGCTTACAAACCTACCTGGGCCTCCCATTCAGGGAGGTCTTGCAATTTATTATTATAGAGGATTTGTCATGAAAAAAACAATCAGATTTGCACTGACAGGATTTCTTCTTATTATATTAATGATGGTTGTCTCATCATGTTCGTCCGGCGGTGAAAAAAAGATTCTGGAAGTAACACCTATATATATGGGGGAAGATATAACAACAACCGATCATGTCTTTACCGAAGATGATTTCATGGTATCTGTGTCTTACACTGACGGTACAGATGAGTTTGCCCATGGATATGATATCGAAGTTACTGGAATGAAAGATGGGTATTATTTTGTGAAAATAACATACAAAGGTGTATCAAACACAGCATATGTGCCTTGTAAGGTTGATGTTTGGCCCACAGACAGGGAATCGTATCAGAGATATTGACCAGAATAATATATATAACATATGGAAGAAAACCAGAAAGAGGCTGATGCCTCTTTTTTTGTTCTGAAAACAAAGAGCGAGGTAACAAAAAGAAATATAAA
>CACXBN010000088.1 GCA_902765885.1 uncultured Ruminococcus sp.
TAAAGACCAGATAAAAGATTATCTAGTGAAACTCCTTAACAAGGATGCATTTGACAGAACAGGTCTGATTTACGGTATCGGTCACGCAGTATATTCCCTTTCTGACCCGAGATGCGAAATTCTTAAAAGTTATGCTAAAGATATTTCAATAGAAAAAGGGAGAGAAAAGGAATACGTTTTATATGATACAGTCGCAAAACTCGCACCTGAGATCATAGCTGAAAAAAGAAGGATATATAAAGGGGTCAGTCCGAATGTGGACTTCTATTCAGGCTTCATATACCACATGCTCAACATTCCGATCGAGATGTTCACTCCTCTGTTTGCGATATCACGAGTTGCGGGATGGAGCGCTCACAGAATAGAGGAGATAAAAAACGAAGGAAAGATTATAAGACCTGCATATATCAATGTAAAAGAACAAAAAGATTATATAAAAATGACGGAAAGATAAAAAAATGACTGCGGCAAAACAAAATCTGCTGCAGTCTTTTTTGCATGTTGTTCATTTGCTGCTTTTCGAGACGGCAATACCGGTCAGTATGAGCGAAACGACATCTGCCAAAATCAGAACCGGGATGATGATGCTGAGAAAACCTTGATACGAAAGTGCTGAAATCATGGCATAGCTTATAATAAGAGAGGCTCCCAGTATAGCCAGAACTATCATCGTAATATATTGAAACTGAATTCTTTTCTGTTTCTTTGAAAAATCAGTGACAGTTCCGAACTTGAGTTCATTATTGTTTATTCCCTTAAGTGCTGTAAGAACCTCAACAGGCAGTCCGACTATTTCATCCATGTTCATATATGCCGATACCAGCTGCTTCTTTAAATTCTGGCCAGATAATGAATCAAACGGATTGTTGAGATAGTAGTTTCTAAAAACTTCCGCTATGCTGATCTCCGGACATATTTCTTCAAGCAGGCCTGCAAATGTCAGAATACTTCTGGCAAGCATGGAGACATCCCTCGGAAGTGTGATACCGTTTTCTGAAAGTATTTTCATCAGATCCGAGATGAAGTCCTTTATATCTATGTCATTTATCGATATGGTTTTATTTTTGTCCAGAATACTTTTAACCGCAGAATTCAGCGACGGGAAATCCACGTCTCCGGATGACGTATTCAGTGTACACAGGACATTGGTTATTTCTCTGTAATTATCATCAAGAATATACTTTATACACCTTCCCAGCAGTTTCTGATTCTGTGCGGAAAGATATCCGGTTTCACCGAAATCGAGGTAGACGATGCTTCCCTCTTCGATCTTGATGTTTCCCGCATGAGGATCAGAGTGGTAATACCCGTCATCTATTACCTGCTTTACATAATTGTCCGCAAGTTTTTCACCTATTTCATGAATGTCATATCCAGCTTCTTTTAGCTTATCGCATTCATTAATGCGAAACCCGCCGATATATTCCATAGTCAGCACATCAGATGTGGTATACTCATGGTAAACTTCAGGAACTTTTATGTATTTCAGTCCGCTGTTGTTCTTTGAGAACTCTTCCATGTGCTGGGCTTCCAGAAGAAGATTCATCTCGTCGTTAAGCGTGATCTCCAGATCCTCTATCAGTGAATTTACATCAGTTACAGAATCAATGAATTTATCGATCCTGAGGACTTTGACGAGATTTCTTATGAGTTTCATATCTGTCGCGACCGTATCTTTTATACCGCTGCGAAGTATCTTGACTGCAACCTCGGTACCGTCTTTAAGTACAGCATGATGTGTCTGGGCAATGGATGCGGATCCAAGAGGAACTTCATCAACAGACGCGAAAACATCCTCGTAATTCTCAAATTCCTCGTTTAGAATTGATTTGACATTTTCGAAATCCATAGGTTTTACGGCAGTCAGCAATTTTTTGAATTCCGTTCGGTATTCTTCCGAGACGAAATCATTTCTCCCTGACAGTATCTGACCTATTTTTATGAATGTCGGACCCAGCTCCTCAAGAATGCACCTTATGTTTTCAGGTGTTCTGTTTCTTGGAAATTCATGTTTGTGAAAAACCTTGATTATCTCATGTAATCTAGAGCTTTCCTGCATTACTCTTCACTTTCTTTGTCTTTGATCCCGAGTGCTTCTATTATTTCCTTCTTTTCTTCATCTGTCATATTTCTGATGGCATTCAGAATATCCTCTTTTGTAGTTTCTTCAGAAACTTTTTCTCTGATCTTTTCCTTAATGTTTCTTTTAAGTTCTTCATTTTTGATCTTTCCCGATGAATAAAGTTCCTTACCTTTTTCGAAAAGCTGGTTTTTCAGTTCAAGTGCTTTTTCACCCGTAAGAGAAAGAGCGCCAAGGCCGAGGAGCAATACATCTTTTATATCTTCTTTTATACCGTTGAGTTCTTCTTTCATTGTTATGTCCTCCTGACATTTTTTATATATTATATCACTTAAAATCACATGTTTCATGAACAAATTGTTTTCTTTATATATTATTTGTTCTTTTTTAAGTATGTAAAAATATAGAAACACAATATACGCTATTTTTAAGCGTAATTATTGACATTAAAAACGAAATATGCTATCTTAGCCATAGTAGGAAAACGATTAAATCATTCCGAAAAATTTTTAATAAATCGGACTAGGGAGGACAATCCATGCCGGTATATGAATCTACCAAAAATGCAGACAACAAAATAGTTATTTCTGCAGAAAACAGGGATTCCGTAGTTTTCGGTTGGGACAAAGTTGTTGCGGCTCTCGCTGATAAAGACGCCAAAACAATTGCACTCGACGGATGGTACGGCATCAACTATGAAAAGATAGCAAAAGCTCTCAGCGCAAAGCTGGAGAGCAAGGGCAAAAAGACAGTTCTGTGCCCGGCTTACACTCTTTTCAAATCAAGAGAAGAAATAATCGCCTATAATCAGCCGTTCGTAACAGATGACCCGGGATTCGGAAAAGTCAACAAATTCGGCGTTATAGAAGATATTATGGATGAATCCAAAATCAAAGCTGCCCACGATGCACTTGCATCAGCCGGAGACAAAGTCGTTATCATTTACGGTATGGGCGCTGCAATCAAGGCCTTCGAAGACGTTCTGGATGTTAAATGCTATGTTGACAATACTCACCAGAAAGTTCAGTGGGATATGTGGACCGGCAAGCTTCCTACATTCGGATGCGCCGAGCCGACAAAAGATTACGGTTGGAAGGAATACAACTATTCCGATTATTACCTGCTCAAACGTCAAAAAGATTACATGTATCAAGTAATGGATTATTACATCGAGAACTATTTCGAAGACGATCTTGTTCTTGTTCCGAGAAAAGCATATGACGAAATAATGTCCACTCTCGTTAAATATCCTATCCATGAAGTCAAGATTTTCAGCCCGGGTCCATGGGGAGCATACCGTTATCTCCAGATGGATTACGGTGTAGAAGGACTTGCAAACAACGCATGGAACAAGATAGCCGGACCGGAACTCCGTATTCTCATAGACTTCGGCGGAGAAAGAAGCATTTCAATGCCGATGCTCAACGCAATGCAGTACGGCAAGGAACTTGTCGGCGAACTCATCGACAAGAAATATCCCGGACTCTTCCCGCTTGATATCTGGCTTGATGACGGATGGCATCCAACCCGTCAGCCTGCTGAAAGAATAAGCATGCCGATGCACATCCACCCGAGTAGCAAATATGTTGAAGATCATTTTGATGAACCTCTCGGAAGATACGAAACATATTACATTGCAGAAGCATATGAGGGCGCAAACACATGGATGGGCTTCAAGGATGACGCGGACACCGAGGAATGGGAACGTCTCTGCGAAGATTCACAGAACATCAAACCTATCGAAAACTGGAAAGATTTCATTGCAAACTGGAAGAGCAAGGAAGGCGACCTCTATCTTATCCCGCCGGGAACAATGCACGGACATGGCGGTAACCAGATGGTTCTTGAGATGGATACCAACCCGAGTATCAACGGTACCGAATATTCGTTCTTCGAATATGACTTTGCAAGACATTCATGGGATGATGAAAAGAAGACCATGACCGGCAAACCCCTGAAGATGCACCTTGAACATGGCAGAAACATGGAAAAGACCAGACGTGAATCCTGGGTAAAGGATCACCTGCTCTCAACTCCGGAAGTTGTTAAATGGACTCCCGAATATTATATTGACAGATACAAGAGCTATTCCGTAATGCCATACCATGTTGAAAGAATCCATTTTGAAAAGGTCGGTGAGTATTCGACTGAAGGTAAGTTCATGCATATGGTAACACCTACCGTAGGAACAAAGATTACTCTCAGATCAAAGACACATCCTGAATACAAAGCAGAATGTGACAAATTCTCAACGCTCGTAGTTCCTGCATCATTCGGCGATTATGAACTGATCAACGAAGAAGGCGGAAGAGTCACCTGCGTAATAGAAAGATGGAAACAGGGCTAATAACAAAAACTATCTGAAAATTTGGAGGGTGTCCTTTCGACAGGATACCCTCTTAAATATATTATCACTTGATAAGGAGACAAGAGAAATATGAATATACTGGCAATCGGTGCACATCCCGATGATGTGGAGGAATACTGCGGCGGAACACTGGCTAAATATGCTAAACAGGGCCACAAAGTTTTTACGGCAACCGCAACGAACGGCAATATCGGTTCAGCAACACTTCCGATGGATGAAATAGCTAGAATACGTAAAGAAGAAGCGAGACGCGCTGCTGCTCACATAGGTGCAGAATACATTTGCCTCGATTACAATGATGAAATGTTTTTCGAAGACAGAGAAGCAAGAATTGCATTTATCGATCTTGTAAGATACTGTCAGGCTGATATTATTTTAACCCACAGTCCCAAGGACTACAATCCTGATCACGAACTGACGAGCAAGATCGTTACTGATATCGCGGTCATGATCCCCATTGCGAAAATACCCACAAAGAACAAACCAGTAGACAAAATTCCGATCATCGTATATTTTGAACCTGTAAACGGAATAGGATTCATTCCTACAGAATATGTGGACATAACAGAGGAATTCGAAACCAAAAAGGCTATGCTTTATGAACACAAGAGCCAGATAACATGGATGAAAGACAATTACGGCGATGTTCTGTCTGATAAAGACAACTACATGTCCAGTATAGAAATAATAAATAAATACCGCGGACTGCAATGCGGAGTGGAATATGCCGAAGCATTCAGAATGGCATATGATGCATACAGAGTCGTTCCCCGCAGAGTCCTTCCCTGATTAATATGAAAGACAGTATCAAAACAAGAGAAGGATACAATCCAAGGCTGGGCAAGTGTCTCTATGCAAATAATGGAATTATTGAAATAGAAATTCCCGAGGAAATAGGCTTTCGCATTACTTCATTTTCATTCATTAACGAAAAAAATGTTTTCTTCGAACAACCTGAAGAAGACAACTTTTTCGTAAGTGAAAACGGCTGGAGGATCTACGGAGGACACCGGTTGTGGGTCGCACCCGAATCAGATAAAACATACTGGCCGGACAACTTACCTGTAAGCATTGAAGTGCATGAAACCGAAATTATCGTGACTCAGCCTGAAGATGGTTACAACAACATCATAAAATCGGCAAAAATTTCTTTTGAAAACAATTCCCTGTTTATAGAACATCACGTCAGAAACATCTCAGAGGAACCGCTGAAAATGTCCATCTGGGTTGTAACTTCAATGGCTCCGGGAGGGACAGAAACCGTTAATATGGAACTCAGAGACGGAGGAATGGATCCTTGGACGGTTATATCCGCATGGGACTACACTTCTCTTTCCGATCCCAGGGCCACATTTAAAAGAGATGTCATTACTATCAGACACCTTCCTCTTGACGAAAGGTTCAAGATCGGCATCGGTCATCCTAAATCTCCGGTGATATATACCAATAACGGAATAACCTTTTCAAAGTCTTTTAAAGTAGACAGAAAAGCCGAATATCCTGACGGAGGAGTTTCATACGAGACTTATTTTTCAAAATACATGATGGAAATGGAGTCACTTTCTCCCCTCTGTGTTCTTGGTCCGGGCGAGGAAACGTGCCATAATGAAATACTATCTTTAAGTCATATTTAGTTTGAGGTATCAACATGAAATCAAGAATAGCATGCGTAGGGCTTGCGCATCCTTTTGAAGTAGGGTACGATCAGGCCGGAAATCTTCTCAACACAACAGTAAAGACAATGTGCGAGTGCGGGGCCGACTGCTTTAATGTCGGCGTAATCATGCATGATCTTGAAACTGTCAAAAAAGCAGCAGAGATTCTCAAAGCGAATGAATTTGATATTCTGATGATATGCATAGCGACCTGGAGTGAAGATCATCACCTTCTTGACCTGCTGTCATATACCGACAAACCGATCATACTCAGAGCTTTTCCCGCAGTTGACACAGGCTCTCTCTGCTGCGCGCATCAGATAGGCGCTGTATTCTGTGACATAGGAAAGAGTTATGAATTCGTATACGGCGAACCAGATGATGTTTCATGTGCTGAAAAGGCACTTCGTCTTGCCATACCGTATTCTCTTTCCGAAGTGATGAGTCATGTAAAGATGGGAACTATCGGAGGAAGAGTCAAAGGCATGACCGAGATCGCATATGATGAATTTGCGATTAAGGAAAAACTGGGCGCAAGAATAGTCAACATCGATGAAAAAGAGATGACCGGCGTGGTATCCGAGACAGATGACGCTGAAGCCGAAAAGCTGCTCGAAGAAAAAAAGTCGTCAATTCCACCTTGCAAAATATCATCAACGAAAGAAGGTCTCCTTGAGTCAATCAAATACTACAAAGCTCTTCGCGGACTTGTTGATGAATATGACCTTGAAGCACTTGCTGTAAAGTGTTACACCACTTTTATGGGAAAAGTATGCCTCGGTTATTCACTGCTTGCAGAAGAAGGGATAGTCGCGTCATGCGAAGGCGACGTCACCTCTGCCCTTGCAATGAAAATTCTATATGAACTGAGCGGAAAGCCCGTAAACAACACTGATCTCTTATATCTTGATGACACAAAGAACACGATTCTTTTCGCTCATTGCGGATCATCAGGATTTTCGATTGCAGGCGGAGAGATAGAACTTGCTCCGGTGCGTCTTGCAGAATCAGGTGTCTGCTGTAAATTCGTTATGGCTCCCGGCAAAGTAACGGCTCTGAACCTTTGCGGACACGGAGATAAATTCAGAATGTCCGTGCTTGTCGGAGATGCAATTCCGTGCGGAATGGAATTTCCGGGCAATCCGGTTGTAATCCGTTTTGATCAAAAAGTTGAAGACATTAACGAATGGATAATGAAAAACGGTATCGGACATCATTGGATGGTCGGATACGGTGACTGGTCGGATATCCTTGAAAAATACTGCAAAATGAGGAACATCCTGTATTACTCCATGTAACTCTGCCAGTCGATCACAAATACGACTCCGAACCAGATAATTATTCGGGATACTATCGCATATCATCGGAGTTGCCAGAAACATGTATAATACTTATGTGTGGTAAGGGGCTGTGAAAAAATGATTTCTCATTTTTTCACAGCCCCTATTCTTTTTATTCACGCTTTTTCTTGTTAATAAATAGTTATTTACTTTTAAAGTGTTTTAAGATATAATTTTACTGCAATCCATTAAACAAGGAGAACATTTATGAGCAAAAAGTTATTGTCATTCTTTCTTGCTTCTGTAATGATCATTTCGTGCTCATCTCTGGTTTTCGGTGATGCAGGTTCATCGAATTTTACCAAAAGATATGAATATGGCGATGAAGTATTTACAGATGTCCAGTCAAAAGACTGGTTCTATGAAAATGTCGGGTCCGTATATGAGTACGGTCTTATGAACGGCAAAGGTCAGAACAGATTTGACCCTCAGGGAAATGTTACCATTGCTGAAACTCTTACCATTGCAGCAAGACTTAACTCCATTTATAAAACAGGCGACGATACATTCGAAAAGTCAAATCCATGGTATCAGGTTTATGCAGACTACTGCAAGACAAACGGAATCGTATCTGACCTTCCTGAAGAAATAAATGTAGCTGCCACAAGAGGACAGTTTGCATCTATTCTCGCGTCTGCTCTTCCGGATTCCGAACTTCCTCAAAAAAACAATGTTCTTGACGATACCATTCCCGACGTTTCCTCAGACAGTGAATTTGCAGATGCTGTTTACAAGCTTTACAGAGCCGGCATAACAGTCGGATCAGATTCCAAAGGAACATTCAATCCACAGAATAACATAAAGAGAAGTGAAGTCGCCGCTATCGTTACGAGAATGATAGACCCTTCTCTCAGGCAGTCAGTATCTCTTTCGACATATAAGATTTACGTATCTCCTGATGGAAATGACACCACCGGAGACGGAAGTATATCCGCTCCATTTGCAACAATAGAGAAAGCGCGCGACACCGTCAGAAACCTTAACAAGGCAGAACTCAGCGGAATAGATGTAATAATCAAGTCCGGTGTTTATACACTTTCATCACCGATAGAGTTAACTTCAGCTGACAGCGGAACCGAAGCCTGCACAATCAGATATATCGGTGAAGTAAACTCCACTATCGTCGGTGGCGTTGCACTTTCAGCTTCTGATTTTTCCAAGGCTACCGGAAATGCGACACAGTATTTCCCCGATGATGTAAAAGATAAAATTGTCCAGATTGATCTTACTACGATAGGATTCACCAAAGATTATCTCAACAACATCATGTCTCAGTGGTCATTTATTGATAAACTGCCGAGGCTTTCAGTAAACGGTGAATTCCAGACGATAGCACGTTATCCTAATGACGACTATATCAATATAGTTAGCGGTTTCATTGAAGGTGGAGAAAGCTATGCGAGTGACAATGTTTCTCCCACAACGATCAATTACGGTGAAGAGCACTTTGACAGAGTTCATTCATGGCATGACATAAGCTCGATCAGAGTTTACGGAAGATACTCCGTACTTTGGGCTTCAGACAACACCGAAATATGGTCATTTGATGATAAAGAACCTATTATGACTGTTCCCTTCTCAGGCGGTCATGATCCTGTTCCAGGCGGACTTCTTTTCTGGTACAATATTCCAGAGGAACTTGACGCCCCAGGAGAATTCTATATAGATTCAGATGCCATACTGTATTATTATCCTACAGATGCTTTTACAACAGCCACCTTATCCATACCTTTGATTGACAGCCTTATAACACTTGATTCAACTGACCATGTCACTTTCGAAAATCTCAAGTTTGAATCTGCAAATGTATATGGCATAACAGGAAAAGGAGACTTTGTTACCGTAAAAGACTGTGAACTCAGCTCTATAATCGCTGAAGCTGCCATATCACTTAAAGGCAATAATATCCTTATTCAGGGAAACCATGTATTTTATGTAGGTCGCAACGGCATTGCAGTCGAAACCGGAGATCTTCCCTCTCTAACCAAAGGAAACAGCGTAATATATAACAATATACTACATGACTGGGGCCTTTATACCACGCCGTACGCGAAAGGAATCAATCCAACAGGATGCGGAATAACCTCAAGCCACAATTATCTGTATAATTCAAACGGTGAGGCGTTTGGAGGCGGCGGTGCATACAATGTTCAGGAATACAACTACGTTCATGATGTTCTCCGTAACTCAGACGACCTTGGCGCATTCAGCGGAAACTCCGGATTCGTAGGAAATGTAGTCAGATATAACTATATTTACAACGTAGGAAGCGTGGGAGCAGCCGCAGCGGCAGAAAATCTCAACAAAATGGGTTCTGCTGCGATTTACTGGGATGGCGGCGGAAGCTATGCTGAAGCTTATGGCAACGTCATAGAGACCGTAAGAGGCCACGGATTCATTCTTAACGGCGGACGCGGTCTGCAGATTCACGGCAACCTGATAATAGACTGCACAATGTGGTATGCTCAGGTTGTAGGAACGTTCTATGCCAGAGCTCTTGAAAGAGACACATACAGCGGCACTACATCAGATTATCCCGATTACGTTCATAATGAAGCATATAAACAGGCTAACCCAGAACTTGATCTGATAGTAACTGATCTTTCACTTACAACTCCCGACGACCCGTATGGCTGGGCTGCACCTGCAGGAGATCTAGTACTTAACAACTGGTCTCACTTCAACAAATACAACAGAGCATTCAGCAACTGGGGCGTACGTCCGCACTATATAGAAGACTGTGTATTCAAATTCAGCGGTGACAATATAGATGTCAAGAAAGATGGCACAGATGATCATACTTCATCATACAATTCCAGAAGAGAAAAAGTTGATCTTAAAGATCTGATAACAAATGTTGCTGCAGGAGTCATTGAGATCGACTGGGATACATTTGGTCAGATAGGAATCGTTGATGCCGACTGGAATCTTGATTTCGAATATCAGACTATAAATGAATTTGTTGAGAACAGATAATTTTTAAAATGATCAATAGAATAAAGGCAGGAGATCAAAAATCCGATCTTCTGCCTTTATTATTTTCTGTAATTATTATCAACCGAGTTTACGGTACAGGTAAAGAACTATATCCTTTCTTGGGCAATTTTCTGATGGTTTGAACTCATTTACCGTTTCGCTTATCAGCTTGTTTTTCACAGCCCAAAGAACTGCATCATCATACCAGTTCCCTTTTCCCGTGAAATCCGGAGATCCGAATGATCTGTACAGGAACGTAATTACATGAGCCCTTGTACAGGTTGAATCAGGAGCAAATCTGTCACTAGAAACACCATTTGTTATGCCGTTTTCCACAGCCCACAGAACAGCTTTGGTGTACCATGTATTTTCCGGAACATCTTTAAAAGGATTATTCATACTTCCGGGCTCCGGACATCCCATCGCTCTCCAAAGAAATGTCATAACCTGTGCTCTCGTGCAGGTCGAATCTGGTCCGAATCTCGTCGCGCTTACACCATTTGTAACCTGCGGGTCTGCATAATATGCCCAGAGAACGGCATCATAGAAATAATCATTTTCACTTATATCTTCAAAAGGATTCACTGCAGTCATATGTCCGAGAATATATCCGCATTCCGTACATATCTGTGGAGAAGCAGCTGTGGCAGCGGTTCCTGGAACATGAGGTTTGATTTCTGAGTGTTCGCTGCATAGAAGCGAAGTACAGGAATGTGCGTGACCCGTTTCATCTGAATAATCCCACTTGTCGGACCATATATGAGTTCCGAGTTCTCCATATGGAAGATTGCAGACCGAACAGATTGCCTGTGATTTGCAATCGGCCTGGCCGCCTTCATGATATCCGATAGTCTCGCCTATTATTTCACCGCATTCTCTTCTTTGACAATATTTATAATGATGTTCGCCATCGGATCTCCACTCCGATTCCCAATGCCCTGTGGCGGGAATTATACCCCAGTTTTCATCCGTTATTTTTTCAAGTCCTCTGTTGTCAACAAAATCATCACCGCAGTAACAATGGTAATATGTGAGTTTTCCATCTTTTGTACATGACGGATTTTTTTGTGTAACTTTTTGCGGGTCATGCAGGTGACTGAACTTATAGTTTATTTCTATCACTTCAGCCGGATCCTGCTCATATGCCTTAACGGCAGTTACGCTCGTTCCGTTTATGATGCCTGTTACGGCACTGTCATATTCCTGAGTTACTGAAAAGACATGATCTGCATCAGCTTCGAGCCAGACAGTGCACATATACTGATGGTTAAGCAAAAACATGTCTCCGTTTTCAAGAAATCTGCCTGCAGTAAGATCATACCACATAACGGGATCATTTCTGTAAAGTCCGTACCCTTTGCCTGATACTTTTGCACTGAAAGTAACAGGCACGCCGTAAACAGGTTCCTGAATGGAAATAGATACTTCAGGTATGTTTTTCAGAATATTCAGCGAACTCGACGGAATATATCCGACAACATCATTATATACGACCAGACACCATGTTCCGCTGTTTTCTATGATAAATACAGTATCATTCGGAGACAGATATGCAAGTCTCTCGGATTCATTGTATTGTCCTGCAAGGACCGCTCCGCTCGTTTTCAATGTTGCAACACTTTCCCATTCGGGATATGTCGTGCGGACTACTATCTGTTTACTGTCAAGAGTCATATAACGAACATCATTTAAATATAAAACGAGCTCAGCTTTAATCACGATCATCTCATTTGCTTTTCTGGGAGTGATCGTTTCCTGGGGAGATTGAAGCTTTCTGATTTTTCCTCCTTCATTGACAGTGATCTCAAGACCAGTTTTTAATTCCGATTCGGAATATATTGAGTCGAGTTCATCATAGCTGCAAATGAAGCTGACAGGATTACCCGGTCGAATATAATAGTAAGGAACGTCAAGAATTACTTCGTTTTGCTGAAATCCCTTTAAACCAAATTCAGAGATCTTAAGCCCCAATCTGTTCATTTCACTGACTAGAGCCTTTGAACTGTATATATGCATGTTATATGCTTCAGTCATTTTTACAGTTCCATCGGGGAACGTAACCTTACATGCGAAATGTATATGATCCCAGTCAGTGCCGTATTCATATCCATCGGCGGTCAGAAATCTGAAATGTTCTGTATTTGTTCCAAAATAACGTTCATTATCGTATATTTCGGTAAATGAACCGTCATAACCGTATCTTGCACACCATTGATATGCAGCTCCGGCAACATTTGCTCCGGCAATCATGTCGTAATAGCCGCCTGCATATACAATCCTGTCAATATAGACTAAATGAGCCTCCATACTGTCATTGGCGGAAATGGATACTGCAGCTAAGCATAATACTAATGCAAGCAATATCGTGATTGTGATAATCCTGTAAGATCTTTTCATATGGACTCCAATATCATATTCATATTTACTTTGTGTTTTACCTGCTATAAAAATATATACATTATTTATCAATGATTGTCAAGAGACTGGATGTTTACAGTAATTAAAAAATCCGGCAGAAAATCCACCGGATAATTTATTAGTATTTGTGTAGTTAAAGACCTAATTTCGCACTTTCTCGTTTCACGATTTTAACCAAAGGTAAAATAAGGAATCCCATTGCGAAATTTCCCAAAGCATGAATTACATCCATATAGAAACCGCTGGCCAACCACGCCAGTGTCTGATGAATATTAAATTTTAAAAGAATACCGTTGGAAAAAGACCATAAAACGCCATATGAAAGGCCGTGAAGACCACATACGACGGGATAAACAATCATAGCAGTCTTTTCAGACATGTTCTTCGGGAGCAACATAGTGACAGCCCATAGAATCAGCCAAACATACAAATACGGATACCACCACATCTGAAAGCCGTAAAACATACCGAAAAACAGCACAAATAGATAGATGGGTAGCAAAGCCCACGCTCTGTATGTAATTGTAATCACCATAATAAGCATGCCCACAGGGTGGACGTTCGGTATGCCCTCAAATGCTATTTTAGAAACAAAAATGAGCGCACCGAATATCGAAAGTATAATTAGTCTGACAAGCTCCCTATGGTGTCTGTTTGGTAAATTATTCTTCGAAGTCACTTATGGTGTATGTTAATTCAAAATGGTCTCCGTCTTTGATCTCCGTAGCAGAGGCACCGGTCATAAGATACTCGCCTCCCTTGGAAATCGCCCAATAAGACTTGTCAACAGCAAAATCTGCAGTCACTCCGTCGACTGCTGTAATGAAGAAGCCGTAATCTCCGTCTTCTCCTTCAACGATGCCTGCTTCTCTGAGTGCATCTGCAAGATTTGTCTTATCTGTTTTAATGACGTGTTCCTTGCTTGAACCATCTTTACCTATTACTTCAACAGTAACAGTGATTTTTCCGCTATCTTTTTCTTCTGTTCCTTTATTACAGGAAATCACAGAAAGTGCAATTACCGCAATCAGCACAAAAAGGGCGGAAGATTTCAAAATTAATTTTAATCTTTTCATCCTTAATTCTCCTTAAAAAATAGTAGTATTAATCTGACCTTTCACAAGCCGCTGCGCGGCGCCAGAACTCGTGGCATTTGCAAAAGTGCGAGGCAGGTATCCCGGCTTATGACTGTAGGAAATCCAAATGCCTTCATTCCTTCTCAGTTTCCCAATGGATTCAGGCCTGCGGTAGCCTCATGAAGGTATGTCAGTCAATCACGGTGACGGGCTCGTTCAGGATTCACACCTGATTCCGGTTTGAGCATTTTCATGCACCTCAATCAGACTTTGTAATTATATCACTGACAAATTTCATTATCAATAATTTTGATAATTTGGATTTATCCTTTAATATTTGAGCAAACTATGGTAAAATAATCAAACTATTACAGTTAAGGATGAAGATATGCTTAAGAAAAAAATATCCATTTGTGATTTAATCTTTCCTTTTATAATTTCCAGTATTCTTTTCTTTAAAGTTAAATCGCTTTACATACAGATAGGACTCGGGGTGTACAGGTATCCACTTGCCTTTGCAACTGCAGCTTTCCTTTTTATAATATTCGCTCTCGTCTCGCTCATCAATGTCAAAGCGGCGAAAATAACGATTACTGTCGTATATTTCGTCTTTTGTATTCTGTTTGCAGTTGACGGTGTTTATTATACATATGTCTCCAAACTCCCTTCAGTTTCTCTGCTGGGGATGGTCGGACAGCTTGATGACATATCGGATATGATAGGCAACCTCATAAAGCCTAAGGATATTCTTATGATTGCAGACATCCCTCTGTGGATATTATATCTGATCTTCAGCAGACAGATAGGAAAACTAGTCAAAAAATCTCCTCTTTCAAAGGCTTATGAAAAACTGACAAACAGATTCCTTCCTAAAATCGCTGCTTTCTGCTTCGGTATACTGGCTACACTGGTAATCCTTGTTATCTGCCTCTTATACCCGGGATTCAAAATGGAATATCTAAAGAACGAGATGATTTGCTATCATGTGAATGATATAGTGAAAAACATTTCAAAAAAAGTGACTCCTACCGTTGATGACGGATTTGACAAATCCGCTTATGTATCCCCTGACTGGTCAGATGGAGAATTCTGGGGACTTGCCGAAGGAAGAAACGTAATAATCATACAGGTTGAAGCTCTGCAGAATTTCCTGATCAATACGTACTATGAGGGACAGGAACTTACACCGGTTCTCAACAAAATGATCAGTGAAGATACATTTTATTTTAACAATTACTATTACCAGGTCGGCGGCGGCAATACATCAGATGCAGAATTCGCAGTCAACAATTCCCTGTATGGCCCCGATTCAAACGCCGCATACATGCTATACCCGGATAACACATATCACGGACTTCCCTATCTTCTTAAAGACAACGGATATTCCGGCGCGCATGTATTCCATGGTTATGTAAGAGAATTCTGGAACAGAGAATATGCATATCCGAATCAGGGATTTGATGATTTCATATCACTTGAAAACTTTGATCCGACAGACTCATTCAACATGGGACTCTCGGACAGACAGCTGTTCAAACAGTCCATGAACTGGATAAAGACATATAAAGAACCGTTCTATGCTTTCTATATAACACTTTCTTCCCACCACCCATTCGGAACGCCTCTTGATGTCAGAGAAATCAAACTTAAAGAAGAAGACGAGCAGACTCTGTTCGGACTTTATCTCATGGCTACGAATTATGTTGACACATGCATAGGCGAATTCATGGATATGCTCAAAGAAGAAGGGCTTTACGATAATTCGGTCATAGTCATTTACGGTGACCACTATGCACTGAACAATACCGACCACGCGAATGTAACGAAGATGAACGCACTGCTTGGCAGACCTTATTCACTCTTTGACGTATTCAGTGTTCCTCTCATAATTCATGTACCCGGAAGCGGTGTTACCAAAACGATATCAACTGCCGGCGGACACATAGACGTTCTTCCCACGCTCCTGTATCTGCTTGGCATCAAAAATGACAAAGCTGTAATGTTCGGACAGAATCTGATCGAGGCAAAAGAAGGTTTCGTTCCTGAACAGACACATGTTGCCGTAGGTTCATTCATCAATGACAAAGTCTTTTTCCAGAGACCGTTTACCGATATCGAAACTAATTACAGGGTTTATCTGAAAGATGACCTCTCGCTTCAGGATTTTCATGATTATCTGGATCAGATGAAACGGTCTGAAAAAATAATA
>CACXBN010000089.1 GCA_902765885.1 uncultured Ruminococcus sp.
GCTCCCAGACAGGCGCGTCGATCTCCTTCGCCCTGCTGCTGTTCCTGGTCTGTGCCGTGCTCTGTTCGGTAATTATCACAGCGGCAACGGCGGCGTCGGGACGAATGAGTCGGATTGCAGAAACGGACCAGCAGTATTATGCCGTGACAAGTGCGGCGGAGCTGATGAAAGACCTGATAGATGGAAAAACGGTGAAGATCGAAAAGATAACCGAAGGCGAAAGAACGGAAATCTATAGTAATGATAGTGTCAATTCATCTACAATATATGATAACGAAGATGACTATGAATTGAAAATATACTCTTTTCCAAAAATCAATGCTAATGTTGTCAATTCAGTTGATGTAAATTCTCTGACTTTTGATTCGATCGTAGAGGATGCAGCTTATAAGTATTTTGTAGGTGGAGGGAATGGAGAATTATCAATAAAAACTCTGGACGACTCGGGAAATGCGCTTAGTTTAGAAGCAGGTGCGGATTCGTTAGAAGTTTCTATCACAGAAACTGTTGAAAGCAATGGGACCATTAAAATGATAATAGGAGATAAATACAAGATTGAGCTCATATTCAGTGCATCCGTGATTGAACCAACAAAGACCGAGACGGCAGGGATAAGTACCACTGCTGTAACATCAGAAACAGAGTATACTATCACGACATCCATGACAAAAACAGAGACGACGACAGTGACATGGACTTTGATGGAAATTAATGCAAATCCAGAGGAGTAGGATATGATAGAAAAGCTGAAGAAAAAGATTAACAACCAGATTGGTGAATCTTTAGCAGAAACCCTTGTGTCTCTTCTGATTGCCGCGCTCGCTCTGGTCATGTTGGCGGGGGCAATGGCAGCTGCTTCCAGCGTTATAACTAAGAGCAGGGATAAACTTAGTGGAGAGAGCGGATATTATTCACAGACTGAAGCTATGGTTACAAAGGAATCAGGAAGAGATGGTGTTATGGTTATTAGTGGAACGACGTTAACACAGCAAGTCAACATCGTATATAATGCGAACAAAGCGTTCAACAAAATTCCGGTAATAGCGTATAAAAGTAAGTGACTTAAGTAATGCAAATGGAACAGAGAATTATAAGAAAACTTCGTAGCAACGAGGCGTTCACGCTTGCGGAGACGCTTTTGGCAATTCTGATCCTGCTCATGGTTTCCGCGATCGTGGCGGCAGGGATACCTGTGGCCAAAAACGCCTATGAAAAGGTTGTTCTTTCATCCAACGCAGAGGTATTGCTTTCAACTACAATCTCTACGCTGCGGAATGAACTTGGCACGGCGATGGATGTTTCTACTTCTGTCGATTCAGAGACGTACACAATCACTTATTTCAATTCTGCGAGGGGATCTTCGTCGAAGATAAGCATGAAAACTGGAGAGACCGATATCCAGTTTCAAAGATACTATAGTGCAGACGGACTGAGCAAGGGATCCGACCCTGAGAACCTCATTTCGGATAAGACAGCCACAAACAATCTACACGTAACATTCAGTAAGGTTGAATATGACCTGAGCACAGGGGTTATAAAGTTTACAAATCTTGCGGTCAAACGGAATGATACAGTTCTTGCGTCAAGAGATACCTTGTCAATTCGTGTAATTACACACACAGCGAATTAAAAACAGCAGGTGCAGAGGATGATGCGATTGAAGAAGCTAAAAGAAAACATTGGCATGACAATGGCGGAGGTGCTGATTGTCGTGGCGATTGTTGCTGTCCTCGGTGGAGTAGCTTTTGTTGCCGTCTGGAATTATCAGCGTTCAATGGGGCAGCTGGAACGCGACGAGATTGCAAAGGAAATCTTTGTTGCCGCGCAGAATCATCTTACAGCAGTGTATGGTGAGGGCTATCAGGGGCTGGAAAATGCCTTTGGTACAGAAGAAACAACTACAGACGAAGAAACTGGAAATAAGAAAGGCACAGGGATCTATTATTATATTGTAAATGGTACTATTCCAAAGAATACAGCGCTGGAGCAGATGCTGCCATTCGGTTCAATCGACGAAACTGTACGGCTCGGTGGTAGTTACATCATCCGTTACCAAAAGGAAACGGGACTTGTTTTAGATGTTTTTTATTGCACTAATAGCGGTTCCCCAGAACGGTTCAATGTCGAATTGTTGAAAGAAGAAGATTATTCTCGTGCTAAGGAAGTCAGGGACTCAAAGGGGAAACGAAAAACAGGGGAATGGAGAGGTACGAGCAATGGCCCGATTCTCGGCTATTATGGGGGAGTGGATGCAGCTGAACTTCCTACAGCGACGTTGCTATCTCCGACGATTATCGTTCATAATGAGGAAAAGCTATATGTTGAGGTAACTAATCCGAACATAAACGTTACAAACTTAAGTAATGACTCGGTCATAGTATCAGTCAGATTGCTGATAAAGGGACTCAGTAGTGGCACAAATCATTATATCAATGTAACCAATACTTCTCAGATAATTATCCTTGACGATATTACTACTTCTGAGGGACATTTTGCTAATCGTCATTTTGATGATATGACAGGCGAGTTAAGTAATGGCTTTATCCCCGGTGAAAATATAGAGATTCAGGCAGTGGCGTTCAGCGCGGGGACTTTGACGAATATCGCTTACAGTAATAAGTGGATCACAAACAGTCTTTTTGAGAGTATTGCAGATTTACCTGATACGACAGAAGAATCCAACACTGATCCAAGCACAGATAATGTTTTGGAAACCGCCTATATTGGTAATATCCGACATTTGGAAAATCTGGATGCGTATGTATCAAATTTAGGATCTAATAGAGACGATTATAATTACGAAATGTTCTCTATAACGACTGCAAGACAGACTACAGACTTTAGCTGGAATACATTTAAAGAAAAAACGGATGGCGATAATACTGTAGTCTATTATTCTACGGGAGGTGCTTATTCTCCAGGAACATCAACCAATTCACAAAGCTATTATCCAATCAGTCCGGGTTACATGCTTACCTATGATGGCCAGAACCATAGTATTTCCGATGTTGCAGTAGATGCTACAGGAGATGCTGGCCTGTTTGGTGCAACCTCATCTGTGACTGCAATATCAAATCTCGAACTGATCGACTTCAGCATCACAGGCACAACCAGCGCGGGTGCTCTTGCTGGTACGTTGATTGACTGTAACGTGACAAACGTGCTGGCCAGAAACAGTACAAACGCATCACCGGCTAAGATCACTGCCTCCTCAGGATCTGCCGGAGGATTAGTAGGCACCATGAACAGTGGGACAGTGTGGTACAGTGCGGCAGCGGTAATTGTTCAAGGAAGTACAAAAGTTGGCGGCTTGATTGGAGATTATACAGGGAAGTATACAGGAACGAGCGATCAAAACGTACCCGCGTCAATTCAGGGTTGCTACTCCGGCGGACATACGAAGAATGGTTCCTATAATGAATGGGTTACAGGCTTTGGTAATGATGTAACGGGAACCAACAACGATA
>CACXBN010000090.1 GCA_902765885.1 uncultured Ruminococcus sp.
AGTCGATGATTTTATCCAGATTCAAGAAGAACTTGAAAAAATATCTATCACCGTAGAGACGTTGCAACTTTGGGGCGAACAGAAATTAGCTTCGGGAGAAATTGACATGAAGGCCTATATAGCGGCTAAGAATAAAAAGAAATAGGACTCGGAAAAAATTTCTTAGTCAACCAGCACTGTGATCTGATGATCATAGTGCTTTTTTGCACTTCTTGTTGAAAATGGTTCTATGATTCTGCAGTTTCTGTTATGGTTTACTTCTCATTTGTGAAGTAAGATGATAATACCAAGACAAAAGGAGTGATGCCATTTGAGCGTCAAAGAAAGAATTCTTGCAATTCGTCTTTTTGAGAGTGTTTGCCGCCAACCTGAGTATGCAAATCGTATTGGTGTGCTGGTTGAAGAGCAGAAAAAGGAAGTAAGAGTAAATCAGTCCGAAAGAAATGAAGAAAATTGAATTTGAAAAGGAATGAACAAAATGAAGATAAATTATATGGACAAAATAAAAGAGGCAGGACTTCTGTCACGTACCGAGCTGACTCAGGAAGAATTACGCACAGAGCTCGTCAAATTTCAGGAACTAATTTGCAATTTAATCTTTGATGATGCTGAAGCACATAGAGTTGATGAAGCTATTGCACATCTCGAGATAACTGCACGTAAAAATGGGGTCAGTTGTAACCCGGTATTTCGAAAGGGTATAACAGCCCTTCGCAAGATTAATAAAGAAATCGCTATTAGCATGGCAGGAAAAATTGGTGAAGAACGTGTTGCTAGGACGTTAGAATATGTTTCCAGAAAACACTATAAGTTTAGAAATGTTTATGTTACCGATGGAGAATATGAAACGGAACTTGATAACGTAATTCTCACAGAAGCGGGTATCATCATTCTTGAGGTGAAGAACGTAAAAACTGATATTACCATTTCTGAAAATGGCAGGATCCTTTACGAGGACGAAGAATGTTTTCACGACACATCCATATGTGAAAAAATGGAAAACAAGAGATCAATTTTAAGGCATGAGTTAGAAACTAAACTTAATGCCAAGGGCATCAATATTCCAATTCGAATTGACAGCTTTATTGTCTTTTCCGCGCCTAAGAGTGTGTATGTTCGTATTACGGATCTGTGTAAAAAAGAAAAGTATTGTTTCAGAGGTAAATTACCGTTCATTATTAATGATTATCACAGTGATGGATCTTACACAGATGAAGAAATGTATACACTCAATGCGGTGATGGAAGAAATGAAAACTCACCAGAAGCGATTTGTTGTTAAATCAGATTTCAATCAGCTTCAGGAGAAAATCGCTAATGCTATGACGATATGCTTGGGAGAGCCAGAGAGGATTTCTAAGAAAGTAGATATTCCTAATAAAGAATCGAATCCGGTAATAACTGTCATTCCTACATCAAAAGCGTTGAATCCTTGCGTATATAATTATCACATGATTCCCAGTGTGTTGGCAGCATCAGTAGCTAGCCTTGTCGGATCAACTACAAGGTTAATATATTCTAGGCTGTTATGATTGGAAGCACTTAGAGCAGATGAAAAAATCGTACCATGATGAGCGAGTATCACTTCATGATATTGATGAATGTGGAATAGATTGCGTTTTTGAGATATTTAAAAAAGCAATTGACCGCTGTATTGCTGAGGAAACATGCAATGAATGAGAGGAAACTGACATGAATGATATAATTACTTTAGGATATAATCAGGATAACATCGAGTCTTTACAAGCATATATCGAGCAGTTGAAGAACGAAATGGAGATTATGGAGTACGAGAAAAAGTTAGCAATAGGCAAATTAATCTTTAGTTGGCTGAGTGTCGCTATTGGTGTAGTTGGCTTCGGATTGAGTAATAAAATGAGTATGGTAGAGAAGCCTGTTACAAATGACCATTTAATAAACTACCCAAACTCGACCAAACAGGCACCATTAAGTGATATTGGTGTAGAAATCCCAGTACGTGAGCATATCCGCAATTTACATGAAGGGTGGACTGCATCAAATGCAAAACGTGCAGAAGCTGCCGATATTGGAATTACACTTATGCCAGGTCAAACTTATGTCTCCCCACATTTTAGAAAATCTAACAACAAATTTGGAGGGTATCATGCCAATTTATAAAGTATTCATTGATGGCGAAGAAATGGACAGCGATGAGGTTTTCCACACTGAGGAAGAAGCTGAGGCATACGGGTTAGAGTGCCTCGGAAATATGCGAGTAGGTGCAGAGATTTTTCATATGTCAAATCCAGGCGATTATGATTTCGATGAAAATTACTATGACAACCTAGACTTTGAAATTATCGAAGTTGATGATTAAAAACAATGATAAAAGCATAGAAAACTATAATAAGTCCTTTTTCGTTTATATTATTCTCAAAACTAGTTCCTTTGCCTATGGTTTTGAGTAAAAATTAAACTAAGTATCTTTTGATTATGTGTGAGACCCTCATGTTTAAAAACATGAGGGTCTCACACTAAAGGCAATAAAAATGTTTACCATATTAACGCTCAAGATATCATATCAACTGTTGAAATAATCCGGGGTGTTCTGATTCTCTTCAGTTAATACCCTTATATCATAATCAGGCGTAAGCTTATATCTCCTGAAATCCTCATCCCCCATGACCATAAGCTTTGAAAGAGTGCTTATGACAAGCTTTCTCATCTCCCCGTCATCGAGATATTCAAAGGCTTCCGTAAGGGAGTCTATTATCATACTCCTGCTCCTTGAACCCGCTTCATAAAGACAAATAAGATTCATCTCATCAACCGTAAAATCTATTTTCACATTAACCATTTCATATCTCCATTTCCATATTCATTTTCTTCTCCGTGCGGGCACTGTCATCAAGGGGCTCCCTCAGCCTTTCCTTTACCGATATTTCAGCACTCTCTTTATTACGACTCTCAGATTCAGATGATTTTTCATTGCATTCAGGAATTTCCACAGCATTTTTTTCGTGTCCGTCACTATCGCTCCGAAGCCCTTCACTATACAGTAACCCCTGCCTGGCCTTATGGATAAACTCGAGTCCCGCTTCGTTTATTTTCCCGAGAATCTCATGATACTCTTCCCCGGTTATCGGGACAGTCACCTCCGGGCTTCTTCCGAAGCACTTCAATATTTCATACTTTGCCTGGATAAGCGACAGCTCCGGTGAATCGAGGATGCCCCCGTCCTTCAGCTCAAAGGTGTGGCTGTCATAGATGGAATAGTCCCAGGACATATTGTCGTCTCTCTGCATGTGAAGATATTCGCTTCCCGATATCTCGAACATTCCCTCCGTATCTTTTTCATATCTCTTTTCAAGCTCGTTTTCACGGACTATTTCGGCATAGTTTCCGTCTATGTCCTTTATAAGGTCGCAGGAAGCCCTGTTTATTGTCTCGAGGCTTGTTTTAAGCTCTTCAAGCTCCTTTCCCTTTGACCACTCCGCAATATATCCGAACGAGTTGTCACCGGTGTCGATCCCGTAATAGGCGCACACCGCGTAAGCGACGCTCTCGGCCTGCACTTCCCTTGTGTTTCTTCCCGGGATGCCTTCTTCTCTCTGAAAATCCCTTGTGACGTCATAGCTGACCACGTCGTTTCTTTCAGCCCTGTATTTTGACTCCTGCCTTCTCAGCATATCTAGAGCGCTCATATTTGACGGAAATCCCACGGCTATGTCGATAACTCTTCCGTCGTCAAGCGCCGCGATTATCTTCCACTTCTCCGCTCTTTCCTTTTTCTCCGGATCATGAAGCTTCGCGTGGGCTATCTCATGGAGAGTCGCCGAGATAGTCTGGACCTCGCTCATTCCCTCCCTTATATATATCTTTCTTTCCTTTGACGTGAAAAAGCCGTCCGTCCCTTCCTGTATCTTCGAAAACTCGACCGGCACCGGAGACGACCTTTTTACGGCCTCCATGAAATTGCCGTAATCCTTTACGTTTCCCGTAAGATTTTCGGCAAGCTGCGGAAGCGGTCTTCCCTGAGTCTGGGATATATCAAATACCTTGACCGTGCGGAACACTGGCACCGTTATCTCACGGCTCCTCGTCCTCACCTGTCCGTTTTCGTCAACTATCGGCTGCTTTGTCACGGGATCCGTGACGTTTTCGGTAACGGTCTTTTTGTACGGAGCAGGAGCAATTATGGTAATTCCCTGCTCCCCCTTCATCACATGTCTTCCGAACTGCTTTTTCCATCTGTCAAATCCCGCTATATATGTCGCGTTCGGCCTCTGCATATTGATGAGAAGCACGTTTCTGAGACTGTATCTCGGGAACCTGCTCATCGTCTTCAGATATTTCCTGTATTTGTCCGATTCAAAAAGATTTTCTATCTCCTTTTCAAGATTTGCAGTGATCTCGTTTAACTTTTCCCGTACGCTGTTCCCGTCCTTCTCGCCTCTTGTCTGCGGGCTCTGTCCCATGTCGTTCTGTCTCTCGTCATAACTGTTTCTATCGGTCATTCTTCCTCATTCTCCTCGTTCTCTGATTCGCTCTCATTCTCGTTTTTCTGCTTCTTTTTCGGTATTATCTTCACATAAAGGATCACGGCCGCGGCGGCCATTGCCACAAGAATAACGAAAACGAATATAAGCTTCGGGTTGCCGCTTTTCTCTTCTTTCTCCTCCCCGCTCTTCTCGTCTTTCTGCTCTGTGACCTCGGTACTCTCAGCTTTTTTTACTCCCTTGCAGAGATTTCTTGAGACCTTGCACGCCTCGCAGCTTAGATCCGTGTCTCCTTCTTCGCATTTGTCGGTGCACGTGCAGAGGAG
>CACXBN010000091.1 GCA_902765885.1 uncultured Ruminococcus sp.
TCGTGACACTCCTGCCATTATTGCAGATGCCCTGGGTCTGAAAATGCCTGAAACATGGGACTCCAAAGTTCCAGAAGGTTTAAAATAGGCAATCAACCTGGACGAGACAGTTTATATTTAATTGCATTATAAAAGAAATGATATGCCTTGCATCAATCTTGCGGGACATATCATTTCTTTTATATGTTTATCACCATCACAGTGTATTCAGAGTGATTCATTTCATTAAGATAAATCTATCATGCTTTATATATAAAAAACATAAAATCGGCATAGCAATAAATGTTACGCCGATAACTGTTTGTGTTGAGTCAAATCAAGTATATTACTGCATTATGACTTCATATGAAGAATGATAAGACTTTATCATCCTATAGTTATGTTGCCGTCTTCGGAGAGTGGGATTGGTTCGCCTAAATATTTTGGTGCAGGTTTTATGATTGAAGCAAAGAAGTCTTTTGTTCTTGCGATAACTTCCCGCATATCTCTGATATACTGGTTCTGGTAAGATCTAAGGTCAGCCGAATAACCTGAAGCTTCCATTCCAAAACTCTCAGCAATGTAAATAGCTCTGTATAAGTGATATTCCTGAGTGACTATCAATATTTTTTTTGCTCCGAAAATCTTAACTGCACGTATGATCGAGTCGTATGTGTTAAATCCGGCATGATCCATGAATATATCTTTTGAATCTACTCCGGATTCAAGTGCATAAGTTCTCATAGTATTGACTTCATCATAATTCTCGGAGCCATGATCTCCGCTCATAATGATTTTGTCCGAGACACCTGCTTTATAAAGAGCTATTCCTGCAATGAGCCTGTCTTCAAGCATATGGCTCGGTTTTCCATCCGGCCTGACTCCGGCTCCCAGAATAAGAATGCAGTCATAATCTCCTTCCGGAATCGTATCCGTTGTGTAATAAATTTTATCTTTTGTCTGGTTAATTATTGCTAAATTGGTAAAAAGCAGCAGTAGAAGGAAAATTAGTAATAATATAATCAAAATTATAATCACTTTTTTTATTATTAAATACTTATTGTTCATCATCTTTATTTTCTGTTGCAGCTACATTGCTGGAATGAGATCCTACATATTGCTCTGCAATTTTTTTATTATATGCTTCAATTCTTTTCTTTTTGTTCTTTTTATGTTTCTTGATTACAAAGAGAATAATAAGAGCGATTATTATAATTATTATCAACCAAATGGCGATATACGGAAGTGAGGATACAAATGATACAGAAAAATCCTGGAGCCCTATTATAACATTTTCAAAAGACTCATTCAATCCTTCACTCATTCTTTGACCAACAGTCTGTTCTTCTTTCTCTGCAACGATCTTTTCTACTTCCTGAATCTCCACATTTACAGTGCTGTAAGAAATCAGATCGTCATATTTTCTGATTTGTCTTTCATAGTTTTCTATTTCATAGTTAATGTCTGAGAGCCTGTCGTGCAGAGCAATAATGTCATAAATTTCCTTTGAGTTCTCGAGAATATCCTGAAGTGCCTTCTTCTCTGCCCTTAATGTTTCCAGCCTGCTTTCAATATCGATATAACTGTTTGTAACATCGGAAACACCTTCGTTTTTATATGTCATTTTCCCGATATTCTGGGTTTCGCTAATAAAAAGCTCATAGTTATCCGCCGGAATCCTGACTGTTATCGAAGAAAACCTGAGATTTGATTTGCTGTATATTCCACTCGAATTCATTGTGGAATTTTCTGTGTATCCACCGTATTTTTTTACACATGCTTCAAAGCTGTTTAAAAAACTGTCATATTCAGTGGTTTGAAAAGTCATATAAGCGTTTTTTATAACTTTTCTGCTATTTAAATCATTCTGAATATTAATATCTTCTGAACCGGAGAAATCGCCAGACTTTGATGAATCAGAAGAATTAAGATATTCCTTTTCCATCGGGCCCTCATAAAAAGCCATAGAGGTATCTGCTGCTGGTTCCGGATTATACATGGTATCTCTTTTGTTTTCGGAGTTGCCGCATGAAGTGAATATTAAAGAGATCAAAACGAATACTATAAGTAAAACTGTGAATTTTTTCATTATGGTGTCTCCTGAAAATTATGATTTCATCTCTTATGACGATATAATCTCTGACAAGGTTCCAAAAGAAAATATTAATATTTATTCATTAAAAATTGTAAATGTATGATAATATACTAATATTTATGAATAATTATTGACATTTGTAACGCTGCAATGTATAATGTACGAAATTGTATTTTTGCCCAGGGGAGATTTAAAATGAAGAGAGTTTATAATTTTTCAGCAGGACCATCCATGCTTCCGCTGCCTGTTCTCGAAAAAGCAGCAGCAGAACTAGTTTGCTACGGTGAATCCGGAATGTCAGTAATGGAAATGAGCCATCGCTCATCAGATTACGATGTTATAATTAAAAAAGCTGAAAAAGATTTAAGAGAAATTATGGAAATACCGGATAATTATAAAGTTCTTTTCCTTCAGGGAGGAGCTTCTACTCAGTTTGCAGCAGTTCCGCTTAATCTGATGAAAACCGGAAAAGCAGACTATATTCTTTCCGGGCAATTTTCAACTAAAGCTTACAAAGAAGGTCTGATTTACGGAGATGCAGTAGTTGCTGCATCATCTAAAGATGACAATTTCTCTTTGATTCCTCAAACTACCAAAGATTCATTCAGACCTGACGCAGACTATGTACACATCTGCTTCAACAACACGATATACGGTACAAAATTCAATTACATTCCGGATACAGGAGATGTACCGCTTGTCGCAGATATGTCATCCTGCATTCTTTCTGAACCTGTAGATGTCACTAAATTCGGTGTGATATATGCGGGTGCACAAAAGAATATGGCACCTGCCGGACTTACAGTCGTAATCGTTCGCGAAGATCTTCTTGGATGGACAAACCCATTGACTCCGTCAATGCTTAACTGGAAACTTATGGCAGACAATGATTCTATGTACAATACACCCCCATGCTATTCAATATACATGGCCGGTCTTGTTTACGAATGGATCAAATCAATAGGCGGACTTAAGGAAATGAAGAAGCTGAACGAAAAGAAAGCTTCCCTGCTCTATGATTATCTTGATTCACAATCATACTATATAGCCCCTGTTAAAAAAGAATGCAGATCCATGATGAATGTTACATTTGTTACCGGAAACACAGATCTTGATGCAAAATTTGCAAAAGAAGCAGCAGCTTCGGGACTCAAGAATCTTAAGGGTCACAGATCTGTTGGCGGAATGAGAGCATCTATTTATAATGCAATGCCATATGAAGGTGTTGAAGCGCTCGTGAAATTCATGAAGGAGTTTGCAGAAAACAATCCCAAGGAGAATATAAAATGAAAAAGATCAAATTATTAAATAAAATTGCATCTGTAGGAACCAGCAGATTCAGTCCCAAAGAATATGAAGTTTCCACAGCTTTTGATTCTCCTGATGCTATTATGGTGCGTTCGGCATCAATGCACGAGATGGAATTTGATTCCAATCTTAAAGCTATAGCAAGATGCGGTGCCGGTGTTAATAATATTCCTGTAGATAAATGTGCGGAAAAAGGAATCGTGGTATTCAATACTCCAGGCGCAAATGCAAATGGCGTAAAGGAATTGACCATTGCAGCCCTTTTGCTTGCCTCAAGGGATATTATAGGTGGAATAAACTGGGCTGGAACACTCACAAATGATGTTGCAAAGTCAGTTGAGGCAGGAAAAAGTTCTTTTGCCGGATGCGAACTTAAAGGAAAAATACTCGGTGTTATCGGCCTTGGTGCCATTGGAGGCCTTGTTGCGAATGCTGCAAAGAATCTTGGAATGACAGTTCTGGGCTGTGACCCCTATATCACCATAGATGCAGCTTGGGGACTTTCAAGTTCGATAAGAAAAGCAGCTTCTTATGATGAAATATATGAAACTGCAGATTATATCACATTACATGTTCCTTCTACAAGTGAAACTAAAAATATGATCAATGCAGGAACCATAGCAAGAATGAAAAAAGGTGTTAAGATAATCAATCTTGCAAGAGCGGATCTTGTTTGCGCAAATGATTTGAAAGAAGCACTTGTCGATGGTCATATTTCCAAGTATGTTACAGATTTCCCGACAGAAGATACGCTTAATGTTCCCGGTATTATTACCATTCCGCATCTTGGCGCGTCTACGGAAGAATCTGAAGAAAACTGTGCTGTTATGGCAGCTGATGAACTTATGGAATATCTTGAAAAAGGGACTATCAGAAACAGTGTAAACTTCCCTTCTGTTACCATGCCTAAAACTGATGCACAGAGGCTTGTGATTCTTCATAAAAACATTCCCAATATGATTTCTCATGTTACAAGTATTCTTGCCAAAAACAACATAAACATCGAAAATATGGCAAACAGATCAAAAGGTAATTACGCCAGCACACTGATAGACACATTTACGGATATCAGCGATGATATGATCTCGACGATGACGAATATGGAAGGAATTATCAGAGTAATAAAAATATAATTATTACTGACATAGGTTCATAAAGCATCAAAAATATAAAGAGGTCTCTGCAAATTTGCAGTCGACCTCTTTTTTAACGAAACAAAAGCATGGATTTTCTGTGAAAGACATTTCGGAACGAAATACGTGCCGAAATATCAGAACAGATCGCTGTGCGTACCGGTACGGATAAGTTCCAACACCAATCTGTCAGCGTAAATCTTATAAATCAGTAGCCAGTCCGGTTGAATATGACATTCCCGCATACCTTTATAGTTGCGGGAGTTTTCCAGCGGATGGTCTCTGTATTTTATCGGTAACGGTTGCTCGGCGGAAAGTAGAGTAATCACGGTAGTCAGATCCTGCGGATCACACCCTCTCTTTAAAGCGAGTTTGTAATCTTTTTTGAACTGTCCCGTAAACTCTATTTTAAGCATTCAGCTCCTCCATCAGTGCGTCAACGCTGTCAAAGGGACCGTAAACGTCAGTTGCCTTTTCGGCTGAATCCATTGCGGCAAGCGTTCTGGCGTTGGGAACTTCCGTAGTAAGTTCAAAAGGAATCCTCTGCTCTCTGACAACCGTTTTTGCGAAAATATTGAACGCAGAACTGACGGATAATCCTATTTCATCGCAGAATTTGTCAAAAGCCACTTTTGTTGCTTCATCCATTCTGATGTTCACATTGGTTTGTGCCATTTTCAAGTCCTCCTTTATCCTTCTGATGATATTATACGCCGATTCGCACTATTTGTCAATAAATATTATATTAAAATCATAGACAAATCATAGAATCATCATTGCGTCGCCAAAACTGAAGAAACGATATTTTTCTGAAACAGCGTGTTTATATGCATCAAGAATAAGATCTCTTCCCGCCAGTGCAGATACAAGCATAAGCAAAGTGCTTCCAGGAAGATGGAAATTTGTTATTAACGCATCTGTAATTTTAAATTTGTAACCGGGATAGATAAATATTCCCGTTTCAGTTTTGACAGGATAAAGAATTCCATTCTCATCGCTGGCAGATTCAATGGTTCTGCATGATGTTGTTCCGACTGCTATGACCCTTCCGCCATTTCTCTTGCATTCATTGATTATATTGCAAGCGTCTTCGGTAACTTCAATATATTCAGAGTGCATCTGATGTTCTGTTATTTTTTCTACTTTAACAGGCCTGAATGTACCCAGTCCGACGTGAAGGAGAACAGGAACTATCTTAATACCCTTTTTTTGTATCAAATCAAGTAAATCTTTTGTGAAGTGAAGACCCGCAGTCGGTGCGGCTGCCGATCCTTTGATTTTTGAATATACGGTTTGGTACCTTTCGGGATCATCAAGTTTTTTTGTTATATATGGAGGAAGAGGAACTGTTCCCAAAGTATCAAGAATGCTGAAAAGATTTTCGTTTTCAGAGTCATAGGAGAACCTGACTTTTCTGCATCCGTTTTCTGTTATATCGAGTATTTCAGCTCTCAGCAGATCGTCGCCAAACGAGATTATGTCTCCTATTTTAGCTCTTTTTCCAGGACCTGCAAGAGTTTCCCAAATATTATTCTCAAGTTGTTTCAGAAGGAGCAATTCAACAGGAGCGGAAGAGTTGGTCAACACTTTGCTGTTGCTGGAGCTGTCATATCTGTATTTCCTTTTTCCGATAATTCTTGCTGGGATGACTCGTGTGTCATTTATAACGAGCACATCACCCTCATTAAGATAGTTAATATTCTCTCTGAATGAAGATATATCAGATATCTTTTGGTTTTCTCTGTCGACTATCATCAGTCTTGAAGAGTCACGAGGTTCTACGGGACTTTGTGCAATGAGCTCTTCAGGCAGGTCATACTGAAAATCATCAAGAGTCAAATTTGTTTCCGGAAGTTTGTTTTTTATCATTTCATATCACCATCATAATAATTCTTGACAATTATATAACATTTATTGTATATATTCAATTGAACTAATCAAACAAGGAGAAATAATATGCTGATTCCCGGACTTGTATCTGTAACTTTCAGAAAATACGACAAGTTTACTGTATCAAAACTTGCTGCTGACAGTGGACTTTTTGAAATAGAATGGGGCGGTGATGTTCATGTCCCGCCATCAGACAAAAACGCCATAGATAATGCTATATATTCCTCTTCTGTAAACAAGATTAAAATATCATCCTATGGTTCATATTACAGATCCGGTGATGATATGAAAGAGATGCAGTCGAACATTGAAACAGCGCATGCTCTCGGGGCAAAATATATAAGGATCTGGGCAGGAAAAAAAGGAAGCGCAGAGGTCGATGACGCAGAAAGGTCGAAAACGGTTAATAATATAATAAAGACCTGTGATTTCGCAAAACAGTATTCCATAACAGTATGCCCTGAATTTCATATAGATACTCTGACTGATGATTATAACAGCGCTCTCAAACTGGTGGATGAAGTAGGAAGAGAAAATTTTAAACTGTACTGGCAGCCAAATCAATTTCGTGATGAGGAATATAATCTTAAATCATGTAAGGCGATACTTCCCTTTATGACAAATGTTCATGTGTTTCATTGGATCAGAGGTGATATGTATCCGCTGCAAAACGGAAAGGAAATATGGAAAAAATATTTTGACATTATATCATCAGATAATATAGACCACAGTGTTCAAATGGAATTTGTCTGCGACGGATCTGCAGAACAGTTTAAAAAAGATGCGAAAATATTTCTTGAATTGATAAAATAAGAGTTGACAGAAACATAAAATAATGGTATACTCTGTAAAGTAAATTACTTTACAGATTGAGCGGTGATTTATATATTCTCAAAAGATATGAGTTTTTCTGCTTTGCTTGACATATATGGAAATATATTGAGCGAGAGAAAAAAAGAAATTCTTGAGTATTACTATTTTGATGACTATTCCCTTTCGGAAATATCAGAATTAACCGGTATCTCACGACAAGGTGTAAGAGATTCCATCAAAAAAGGTGAAGAAGAAATAAAGAATCTTGAAAACAGTCTTAATATCCATGAAAACGATATTAAATTAAAAAATCATCTGATATCCGTTGCAAATAAGCTGAAAGATCTGAATAACAAATACCACGATGAAGATTTACTCGATTTGATTAAAGAGATAGATAGTATTATTGAAAATGATAATTAAGAAGATTTGGAGATAAAATGTTTGATAATCTTTCTGAAAAACTTGAAAATGCATTTAAAAGATTCAGAAACAAAGGCAAACTTACTGAAGCTGATGTAAAGGAAGGAATGCGTGAAGTCAAGCTTGCCCTTCTTGAAGCAGACGTTAACTTTAAAGTTGTTAAGGATTTTGTAAAGTCGGTAACCGAACGTGCTGTCGGATCTCAGGTACTTGAAAGCCTTGTTCCCAGTCAGCAGATCATTAAAATCGTTCATGAAGAGCTCATTAACCTTATGGGAGAAGCAAACAATAAATTGCAAATCTCTCCAAAGCCGCCGACAGTAGTAATGATGGTTGGCTTACAGGGCTCAGGTAAAACGACACATTCCGCAAAACTTGCCAGAATGTATAAAAGCCAGGGAAAAAATCCATTGCTTGTAGCTTGTGATGTTTACAGACCTGCTGCAATAGAGCAGTTAAAAGTCGTAGGCTCTCAGATCGATGTTCCCGTATTTGACAAAGGTCAGGGCGATCCTGTTGATATAGCTGATTCGGCACTTTCTTATGCAGCTAAAAACGGCTATGATATGGTTTTCATAGATACAGCCGGACGTCTTCATATAGATGAAACGCTAATGGGCGAACTTCAGTCCATAAAAGAACATGTTAATCCTACAGAGATCATTTTGGTAGTCGATGCCATGACAGGACAGGACGCCGTTAATGTTGCTTCATCTTTCAACGAACAACTGGATATCACCGGAGTTTTGCTTTCAAAACTTGATGGCGATACAAGAGGCGGTGCGGCTTTATCAATCAGATATATTACCGGAAAACCGATCAAATTTGTCGGCGTAGGCGAAAAACTTGATGCAATCGAACCGTTTTATCCCGATAGGATGGCATCCAGGATCCTCGGAATGGGAGATGTGCTGACACTTATTGAAAAGGCACAGCAGGCATATGATGAAAAGAAAGCTGCTGAGCTTGAAAAAAGACTGAGAGAAAACTCATTTACACTTACCGATTATCTTGAACAGTTCAAACAGATAAGAAAAATGGGAAATCTCGAGCAGCTGGTCGGAATGGTTCCCGGAATGAAACCCGGTGCTTTGAAAGATGCTAAAATAGACGAAAATGCTCTCAACCGCACCGAGGCAATCATTCAGTCAATGACAATTTATGAACGCGAACATCCGGCTGTGCTTAATGGTTCAAGAAGAAGAAGGATTGCGAGCGGAAGCGGAACATCCGTGGAAGAAGTCAATAAGCTTATTAAACAATATGAAATGATGAATAAGCTCATAAAGCAATTCTCCGGAAACAATATGAATGCCAAGAAGGCATTAAAAAAGATGAAAATTCCGTTCAATATGATGTGATCGTATTAACTCGGATTTTTATATATTTAAATTATATTTTATTATTTAACTGTGGAGGAAAAAATGGTTAAAATCAGACTTAGAAGAATGGGTAAGAAAAAATCTCCTTTCTATCGTATCGTCGTTGCAGATTCAAGATATCCCCGTGACGGAAGATTCATAGAAGAAGTTGGATATTACAATCCTATGACTGATCCTAATGAAATCAAGATTGATAAGGAAAAAGTACAGAAGTGGCTTGACAGTGGTGCTCAGCCTACTGAAACCGTTAAAACATTACTTAAAAAATCCGGTGCAATCGAATAATCATGGATAATTCAACAAACATAACATATCATGACATAGATATTAAAAAGATGCTTTACGATATGGCCTGTGCTATTGTTGATAATCCTGAAGCTGTTTCTGTGGTTGAAAACGAAACAGAAGATGAAACAGTTTACACTCTTAGTGTTGCAGAAGCTGATATGGGGATGATAATAGGCAGACACGGCAAAATTGCCCGTGCACTCAGGACTGTAACTAAAGCTGCAGCAAAAATGTCAAACAAAAAAATCAGCGTAGAAATAAAATAATTATTTTGGAATTAAAAAAGGAAGGACTGTACCGCCCTTCCTTTTTGTTTTACAAATATTATTTCAGTTCTGTGCACGGAATCTTAAATTTGTTTATCATCCACTTTGCGATATAAGATGCAAGTATTGCAAATGCTATACCGAGTATTGCCGCAACGAGAACATCCGTTGGATAGTGGAAGCATAAATACAGTCTGGAGAATGCAATTAAGAATGCAAGAATCAGTGCCGGGATGCCCCATTTCTTATTATATATGAAAATGGATACAGCACCTTCAAAAGATGCTATCGTGTGACCTGACGGAAAAGAAAAGTCATTTTCCGGTTTTATTCCAAAAAATCCGCCGCTTGGGTATGTGTCCATTATAGCCTTTAGTGCTGCTGAAACATTATATGGCCGCACTCGTGCTATTATCGGCTTAAGTGTCAGATTACAAACGATTACGCCGATAAGCAAAGCAATAGCCATTGTTATTCCAACTCTTCTGGTCTTTTTAAAGAACAGTAGTACAACTGCCAGAATGATCCAAAATATTCCTGCCTTTGCCAGATTGGTAATGATAGGCATTACTGCATCCAGGAAAGAGCAACCGAATATATCATGGATTTTCTGAAGTATTTCTGCTTCGTAAATGTTCATGATGTGCTCCCTTTATGTGTTTTTTATATGATCTATATAATCGTTTATTAAATCAACAGCACCGCTTACGCCGATTCTGTCTGTCGAAATAACAAGGTCGTAATTGTCAGACTTGCCCCATTTTTCTCCTGTATAATAATTATAATAGTTGGCTCTCTTTTTGTCTGTTTTGATCACTATATCTCTGGCTTTGGAATACTCTAAATTACAACTATTACTGATCAATGATACTCTGTTTTCGAGATCCGAGACAATAAATACCTTTATTACTCTTTTGTTATCCGCAAGAATGTTGTCTGCACATCTTCCGACGATTACGGCGCCGTTTTCTTTTTCAGCGATTTCTTTGATCAGATCTACCTGTGCAAAGTAAAGTTTGTCGTTTACCGGGATATTGATCTTGTTTACAGGATTATGAAAAGTAAGATACTCAACTGCAATAGAGTAAAGAAGGCTGTTAGTTGCGTGCTCATCAACTTTTGAAAGCGCATCTTCACTTAAGCCTATTTTTTGTGCAGCCATTTTAATAAGGTTTTTGTCATACAGATCATAACCTCTCTTTTCGGCAAGTAATTTGCCTACATCGTAACCACAGCTGCCGTATTGTCTCCCTATAGTGATAATGTATTCAGACACAATAACCTCCTTTTTTTATTGTTCAAGAGCTGATATCATATCTACCCTTCTTTTATGTTTACCACCTTCAAATTCGGTAGAAATAAAAATGTTTACAAGTTCATCTGCAAGTCCTTCACCGATTACTCTTGCCCCCAGACATAAGACATTTGCATCATTGTGAAGTCTTGTGTATTTTGCGCTGTAGATATCTGAACAGGCTGCTGCTCTTATTCCTTTTATCTTATTTGCAGCAATGCTCATACCGATTCCCGTTCCGCAGCAAAGAATCCCTAAATCAGCTGATCCTTTATTCAGTCTGTCGCACAGTTTGGAAGCAAAAACAGGATAGTCACAGCTCTGTTTTGAATGGGTACCGATATCGATTATTATAAATCCTTTGTCAGATAACGAGGATATAATATGTTCTTTTAAAGAATAGCCAGCATGGTCTGAACCTATTATGATTCTTTTTGTCGGTTTGCTATTATCCATTTTTTGTAATCTTCTCTTCCCTTTCTCTTTCGGCCTGAGTTTTCTTCAGATATACAGGATTAAGTGATTGGTATGTAAATGATGATAAGTCGTTTTTGTCCTTTATGAGATCTAAAGCAGCCTTGCCTGTTCCATATGCGGATGCATTCATATATCTGTCAGGAAGTATGACTGTTTTAATGCTGTAATCTACGCTTCTTTCGTATAAGGTCCTTGCTGCATCACCCGTAAAGTGAATTTTGGCATCTCCGTAATTCTTTTCAAGCATCTGAAGAAGATCTGAAACGCTCATCTGAGAGTCTTCGGTGAGCTTTTCTGTTTTATTATCTGATGCATTGTATACAGATGTGTAAACTAAATCATTTCTGGCATCTATGACGGGAACGACTATTCCCTGAATTCCGGAAATGTTTTTTGCCAGTGAATCAAGAGAGGACACTCCTATGCAAGCAGTGTTGTAAGGATATGCAAGGCCTTTTATCGTTGATACCCCTATCCTTATTCCGGTAAAAGATCCCGGACCTGTAGATACTGCATATACGTCTATTTCGTTGAATTTTAGATTGTTTGCCTTCAGCATTTCCTCTATCATAGGCAGGAGTACGGTACTGTGTGAGGTGGTTGCTGATGAGAATTCCGAAAGGAAATCACTGTCTTTATACAGCGCTACGCTGCAGATTTTGGTTGATGTATCGGCAGATAATAGAATCAAAACAAGTTCCTTTCACAAAACGACAGTTCAGTCTGGATAATTAATGTCTATACTTCTTTTTTCATCGTCTAATTTATTTATACGCACCGTAACTGCACCTGGAACTGATACGGGGAGCTTTTCACTCCATTCTACTATACAGTCGCCGTGAGACAGATATTCGTCAAAACCGATCGAAAGAAAATCATCATATGATTCGATTCTGTAAAGATCGAAATGGTAAAGCGGCCTTTTCCCTGAAAGATATTCATTTACGATGGTATATGTAGGACTCTTTACACGACTGTTTGGAGAAATGATTTTTGTGAATCCTCTGACAAATGCAGTTTTTCCGGCCCCGAGATCTCCATAAAGAAGCACTACAAAAGGATATTTATCTTTGAGAACATCAGCAAGTTCGGAGCCTGATTTTTCGGTTTCATTTATGCTGTTTGATATAATATTCATAAGCTGTACCAAAAATGACCGCAAACAGTTTGCGGTCAAGGAAACCCGCCCTAAGGGATTTGAACCCATGACCATCGGAATCGGAATCCGGTACTCTATCCGGACTGAGCTAAGGGCGGAAAATAAATAAAAATAACCTGTTCGTAAATTATAACATAATGGCATTTTAAAGTAAACAAATATGAGAAATCAAAATTTATCTTTTTTCTTTTTTCTATGTTAATGCATATTGCAAATATTGACATTAAATCTTTAAAAATATATAATTTTAAAAAAATCGGAGCGCAATATGAAAAAATATCCTATTCAACTACAGCCTGTCCCAAAAGAAATAATCTGGGGCGGCAACAGACTCAAAAAAGAATATAACAAAAAAGCAGAATTTGATAATATAGCTGAATCATGGGAACTCACTGTCCGAAATGATGAGATCAATATTATTACAAACGGACCGTATAAAGGATGTTCTCTAAAAAAATATATCGAAACAGATAAAACATCTGTTCTGGGAACAAACTGTGACAAATACGAATACTTTCCCCTGCTTGTTAAGCTGATAGATGCCAAATCGGATTTGTCTATTCAGGTTCATCCTGATGATGAATATGCATTGTCACACAGAAATGAATTCGGCAAAACGGAAATGTGGTATATTATCGATGCAGAGAAGGATTCCAAAATCGTATACGGATTAAAGGACGGAATCACGATCGAAGACTTTAAAAGATCCGTTGCTGAAAACACAGTGGAGAAAATGCTGAATTATGTTCCCGTAAAAAAAGGAGAGGTTTATTTCATCCCCTCAGGTCAGGTGCATGCAATAGGAGCAGGAATTCTTATAGCGGAAATTCAGCAGAATTCAAATGTGACTTACAGAGTTTATGACTATAACAGAAAAATGCCAGACGGTTCACTCAGAGAACTTCACGTGGATGACGCCATAAATGTCATAAAACTGAGAGATGAAAAAGAAATCAATGATATAAGGTTTTCACACCCTTATTCAGATGATTCAGGCTTGACTATCTGCAGCTGTGATTTCTTCACTTCCGTAAAGTATGCTTCCAACAGAAATATCGAGATAGAATGCGGTGAAGATTCGTTCCTGTCAATCCTGGTCTTGGAAGCAGGAAAATCATGTTATTTCACTCATGATAACGCAAGATATAATTTCAGAAAGGGAGACAGTTTTTTCATCCCTGCAGGCCTTGGAAAGATAACGGTATGGGGAGACGCAGAATTAATAGTCACTAAAATTAACTGATTAAAGAGCAACCGCATGAAGGTAAAATCTCATGCGGTTGATTTTTCGGTATTCTATTTAAGAATCTGACTTTTGATTTTTTTGGCTTCGCTTCTTGCAAGAGTGTCGCATCTTTCGTTATAGAGATGACCTGCATGTCCTTTTATCCATTCAAAGCTGCATTCATGTATTCTGGAAAGTTCCAGGAGCTCGGTCCACAGATCTATATTGAGCGCCATTTTTCCATCGGATTTTTTCCAGTTGTTTCTTTCCCAGCTGTATACCCATTTTTTATTAAATGCATCACAGACATATTTTGAATCGGTCGTTATTTCTGCCCGGCATGGAAACTTCAGGCATGAAAGCGCTTTTATTACGGATGTAAGTTCCATTCTGTTATTAGTGGTATCTGCTTCCCCACCGGATAATTCTTTGATTTTATCATTATAAATCAGGACAGCTCCCCAGCCTCCGGGGCCCGGATTTTGAAGGCAAGATCCGTCTGTATAAATTTTTACGATTTTCATACTGCTGCCCCCTTATTCTTTACATAAAAACAACTGTATCAAATACAGTTGTTTTGGAAATCATTGTTCTATTGATTCTCTTTCTCCGTTGATGAAGGAAGAGACTCTTGTGTATAATTCAACATCAGAAATTACTTCAGGCTGCCATGGAGATATATCATCATATGTTACAACCGGAGTGATCTTATAGTTGGTCTTTGATATTTTCTGTTCATCAATATTAAAACTTACATTCAAAATTGCCGAATGTTGTTCGAGATATTTTGAAAGTCCGTCAACAAGCGATCCGAGAGAATAAAAAATTATACCGTCCTCATACTCCTCGATAGGCTGAAGCAAAAAGCCATTCGAACCTATAACCATATTTGCGCCTACATCGATGAATGTTCTCATCATCAGCTTTTTTTCTGTAGTCGGAGTATAAGCTCTTATAGTATCCGTTACATAAACTATGATATAATCATAATTGTCATGTTCATTATCGATGAGCTCATAAAGCTGATTGGCTTCTGCGCCTATGGATGTAGCAAACACGGCAATTTTTACACCGTATTTTTCTATAATCATAGGTGTGCTGCTGTCTATAACAGTCAGGCCGGCATTTTCCAAAGCTTTATATGTATCTTTTTTACCGTCTTCACCATAATCGTTAATGAACAAACTGGTAGCAGACACAACGTCAATTCCGCCTTCGGTGAAGACTTGGGCATTGGAAGTAAAACCAAGGGCATATCTGAGTGTTTCGTCATTGCCGGGAAACAGGTCTAAATTATCAGACAAGACTCCGCCGCAGATTGAGAATGTATAATCGTCATTCTTGAACATTTCTGTAAGCTTCGATAAGAAACATCCGGGGCCATTTTCTTTTAAATAAGAATTGAAAGTTCCGAACGATTCGCTTCCCAAAAGAGTTCCCGGAGTTATGGTCCCACAGAAATTCAGCGAGATCATGTTATATGAAAATGATGGTTCCTTGATAGAAATGCTGTTATCTACGGCTTCTGTATTGACAGAAGGTTCATTATACAGCTGTGGGGGATTATAGTTTGAAGAGTCGGAAAGTATGTTGAATAATATAATAAAAGCAGCAAGCAACATAAGAGCAATTATTATAAAGCATACACGACTTAAAATGATTTTATGCTTTAAAGACATCAATAATTTCCTTCTATATCAACATATATATCTATATTTTAAAGTCATTACATCGAATTATTTTAACATACAACACGTTTTTTTTCAATCATTAAATGTAAATTTGACAACAAGGGCGCGGCGTGATATAATTTTCAGGTAAAAATATTATGGTGGTTGATATGGCAGTCAATAACAGAATGTTTTTAAAATATCTATATGGCAATTCCAGGATCAAAGAGATATTCAGCGGGTCCTCCGTATCACATGCGTATATTCTTGAAGGTCCAAAAGGTTCCGGCAAACATACGGCTGCGCTTGAAATAATTGCATCTCTTGTTTGTTTTACCAGAAATGACAGTGAATCCCCATTACCGCTTCCCTGTCATGAATGTCCAGCGTGCAAAAAAATATTCAATAATCATTATGTGGATATCATTTATATCGATAATAATGATAAGACCACCCTCGGAGTCGATCAGATAAGAAAGATCAAGGATACTCTTTATACTTCCCCTAATGAAGGCTCAAAGAAATTTTATATAATAGAGAATGCTCATCTGATGACAGATGAAGCTCAAAATGCGTTGCTTCTTTCTCTGGAAGAGCCGCCGAGTTTTGTCATGTTTTTTCTTCTTTGTGAATCTTCTGACAATCTTCTTGATACCATTAAAAGCAGAGCACATATAATGAAAATGGAACTATTCAAGGAAGAAGATATCGTCAGTTATGTTACCGAAAGATACGGTTCCTTATATGATGAGAACATGATAAAAAAAGCATCGCAGAATTCTTTCGGAACAATAGGAAGAACCATTTCATATCTTGAGAATCCCAATAATCCCGAATATGAGATACAGAATCTCGCAATATCTTTTGTTGAGAATTGGATGGAACATACTCTCTCCGAAACCCTTGCATTTGTTTCAAATGATATTATTGCGAAAAAAATGACGAAAAATGAAATATGCTCAATGCTTGATTATTCTTTGAATAAAATCGGAAGCTCGATGACATCTTCAAATACCAGCAAGCAGTCAGTGAAGAAAATGTTAAAAATCGTAAACGCGATAAATATTGCCAAAGAGCAGATATTATCAAACTGCAATCAAATGGTTGTTTTATATTCGATGGTGTTGAATTCCATCTAATTGGAGGATAAATGAATAACGAAATACTTGATACAGAACAAGCGGAAAATGTTGAAATAGTTGGAATCAGGTTCAGAGAATCTGGAAAAACATACTATTTCGACCCCTGCTCCATTATTTTAAATCCTGATGATCATGCGATAGTCGAGACCGCGAGAGGCATAGAATATGGATTTGTGACTATAGGAAATTCATTTGTTCCGTATTCTGATATCGTACAGCCGCTTCGACCTGTCATACGTGTCGCTGATGACGAAGACGAAGCCAGATATGTTGCAAACAAAAAACTGGAACAGGATGCATTGGAAATTTGCAGGCAGAAGATTGAAGAACACAATCTTGACATGAAACTGATAGAAGCTGAATACACGTTTGACAACAGCAAACTTCTGTTTTACTTTTCATCTGATACCAGAGTCGATTTCAGAGAACTTGTAAAAGATCTGGCATCGGTATTTAAAACCAGAATTGAATTAAGGCAGATAGGAATCAGAGATGAAGCTAAAATACTCGGTGGCCTTGGCGTTTGCGGCAGGCCGTTCTGCTGCGCAACATTTCTTCCTGATTTTGCTCAGGTTTCAATAAAAATGGCAAAACTTCAGAACCTTTCACTTAATTCTTCAAAAATATCAGGTACATGCGGACGACTGATGTGCTGCCTGAGATTTGAAAACGAGTCATATGAAAAAGAAATTTCACTGACACCCCCCGTGAATTCCACAGTAAAGACAAAAGAAGGAACCGGTATTGTTATTGAATCCTACCCTCTTACCGGTATTTTAAAGGTCAAGCTTAAAGACGGGGATACAAAAACATTTCATAGAGATGATGTTTCTATTCTTTTTGCTCCTCAAAAAAACAAACAGGAATCAAATGATAATCCAGAGGATTTTGTGAACGAATAATTTTTGGTAAATATTTACTATTATTTACAATAAAACTATTTCAAAAAATCTTGTTATGTGCTACAATCAGCTTAATCAAAAACCAGGAGGTAGATAAAATGGCATATAAAATTACAGATGACTGCATTTGCTGCGGCGCATGTGCTGAGGCTTGCCCTGTACAGTGCATTTCAGAAGGTGACGGAAAATACGTAATAGACGCAGATCAGTGCCTTGAGTGCGGTTCCTGCGCAGAGGCTTGTCCTGTTGACGCACCACAGGCCGAGTAATGATCAGATTTAAGTAAAATAAAGCATTTACGGGAGGGTTTTAACCTCCCTTTTGCTTTAATAACCGGAGATTCTCATGGATATTAATTTTTATAATCATGACACAGAACGGCTTGATGAAATCAACGAAAATCTTTCGATAATCCAAGGTAAAAACGGACTGACATTCGGCACTGACAGCTATCTTCTCGGTGCTTTCTGCAAAAGCAATAAAAACTATGTATGTTGTGAGCTCGGCGGAGGAACGGGAGTTATTTCATTACTGTTATGTTCAAAAGAAAAATGCAAGAGAATATACTGTGTAGAGATACAGGAATATTATTCAGAGCTGATAAAAAGAAATGCGATGCTCAATAAAATGGAAGACAGAATCCATCCTGTCAATATGGATATACGTAATATTACTCGAGACACTTTTGGACATGAAATGAATATGGTAGTAACCAATCCTCCGTATATGAAAGTTGATTCCGGTTTTCGAAGCAAAACAAGCGAGATGGATGATGCGAGACGCGAAAACAATGGGAATATCGAAGATTTTATAAAATGCTCATCGGAGATATTGAAATTCGGTGGATATTTTTATGTTGTATACAGACCGGAAAGAACAGCTGATCTTTTGTTCTTTATGAGAAAATACTCCATTGAACCAAAACGTATGGTATTTATGCATTCGACTTATAATTCCAAGCCCAGTCTGATATTTGCAGAAGGAATAAAAGGAGGAAGTCCGGGGCTCGTCATCTCAAAGCCGCTTGTTGTTTATAAAAAAGACAGTAAGGAATATACATTTGAGATGAATGAAATATACAATACTTTCTCAATGAATCATCTGTTTACATAAAGGAACCAATCATGGAAAAAAATTCTATAATACCGGGAACTCTCTATCTGGTGGCCACACCCATAGGCAATATGTCTGATATTTCAGAACGTGCTTTGAAAGTTTTGAATGAAGTTACTTTCATAGCAGCTGAAGACACAAGAAATACCGGCCTACTTCTTTCAAGACTGGGAATATCGAAACCCCTTATAAGCTACCATGAATATAATAAAGCAGAAAAAGGAAGATATCTGCTTGCCAGATTACAGTCGAACGAATCATGTGCGCTTGTCACGGACGCAGGAACTCCTGCAATCAGCGACCCTGGAGCGGATATCGTAAAATTGTGTATTGATAATAATATCAATGTAACAGGTATTCCCGGCCCATGCGCTGCTATCAATTCGATTATCCTTTCAGGTTTGGACACAAAGCGTTTTGTCTTTGAGGGATTTCTCCCATTGCAGAATAAAGAAAGGAAAGAAAGGCTTGAAGAAATAAAAAAAGAATACAGGACTGTAATAATATATGAAGCTCCTCATAAACTCATAAAAACGCTTGAAGATTTTCGGTCGGTTATGGAACAAGACCGGAAAATAGTACTCTGCCGTGAGATGACAAAAATCAATGAGGAAATAATCCGTACCACTGTTTCAAGTACCGAACAGCTTTACAAAGATGTTTCTCCCAAGGGAGAATATGTTATTATACTTGAGGGATGCAAAAAAGAAAGAATTATAATAACTGATCCTGAAGAAGAAGTTGAAAAACTGATATCTTCGGGTATGAAGAAGATGGATGCAATCAAGCAGGTAGCAAAAATGATGGGTGTACCCAAAAATGAAATCTATCTTAAAATCAACAAAGAGTCAGATGAGAAGGATAAATGTTGATTTTTATTGACGGTTCATACGATTGTTTGTTAAATATCAATACTATTCGGGAAATCCGGGCCGTCAATAATGTGAAATGTTTACAATATAAACGTATTGTAAAAATCAATATAATTTGATATAATCTTATGAGTATTTGAATCGGTAGATATTGTGATATGAAAACAACGATTAAAAGTAATGTATATGATTCTTCTTCAAAAAAATTCATTAATGCCCTTGTCAGCTTTGATGAAGGACTGATAACCGATATTTCCCGTGATAATCATGTAAGTCAGGACGTCATTGATTACTCCGAATATTATATGATTCCGGGACTGGTTGATGTTCATACACATGGCAGAAACGGACATGATTTCAATTACATCGATGAAGAAGGATGTAAAGATATAAGATATTGTTACGCCAGAACAGGTGTGACAACACTGATGGCGACGCTTGCATCTGCTGAGTTACAGTCAATTAAAGATTCAATAACGGCAATTAACAACAGCCGTGAGGAAACTCCAGGAACGGCAACAATAGCCGGTATACATCTCGAGGGACTGTATCTGAATCCTTTAAAACGCGGTGCTCATGCTGAAAGACTGTTAAGAAATCTCGACCCGTCAGAGATTAAAGAACTGATAGACATGATGTATCCGCTGCCAGTGCATGTATCCGCCGCTTTCGAACTTGATAACGGAAAAGAATTTTTATCATCCGTTAAAAGTATGGGCGCCACATGCGGACTGGCTCACAGCAATGCCACTTATGATGAGTCGATGGAGTTCTGTGAACTCGGGCTTGACTCATTTACTCATACATTTAATGCAATGAGATCGATGCACCACAGGGAACCCGGAAACATAATTGCATCACTTATGTCTGAAAAAGCTTACAGCGAGCTTATCTGTGACGGATTTCATGTGTCTCCCGTAATGGTAAATGTTGCTTCGAGACTTAAAAATCACGATAAACTTGTGCTGATTACCGATTCTCTTGAAGCTGCGGGGTGTGATGACGGGAAATATATGCTCGGAGGAATGGAAGTTACAGTGAAAAACGGTCTTGCAATCAATTCCGAAGGAACGATTGCAGGCAGCACTCTTAATCTGTTCGACGCAATGAAGAATTTTATGAAATTCACTTCCCTTCCTATCGAAGAAGTTATTCCCATGGCTACCATCAATCCGTCGAGAATGGTAAGGATCGATAAAAAAGTAGGATCGATCGAAAAAGGAAAATCCGCAGATTTTATCATAATAGACGATTTAAACGAACCGTCCATTGTGGATGTTTATTCTAAAGGCTCTAGAGTAGTGAGATAATTGGAGAAAAATAAATGGATAAAAAAACTTATTATATAACAACAGCCATTGCATACGCATCAACCAAACCCCATATCGGCAATACTTATGAGATTATTGCAACAGATGCTATTGCAAGATTCAAAAGACTTACCGGATACGATGTTTTTTTCTGTACAGGCACGGATGAACATGGTCAAAAAATAGAAAATAAAGCAAAAGAAAAAGGTATCTCTCCGAAAGAATATGTTGACGATATATCCTCCCAGATAAAGGGAATTTGGGATCTGATGAATATCAGTTATAATCATTTCATAAGAACGACTGATGATTATCACGAAAAAACCGTTGCCCATATATTCAAAAAACTTTACGACCAGGGAGACATATATAAAGGCCATTATGAAGGCTGGTACTGCACTCCGTGTGAATCATTCTTTACGGAAACACAGCTGGTAGACGGAAAATGTCCTGACTGCGGACGTGAAGTCCAGCTTACAAAAGAAGAAGCATATTTCTTCAAAATGAGCAAATACGCAGACAGACTGATGAAATATATAGAAGACAATCCTGATTTTATACAGCCCGAAGCCAGAAGAAAAGAAATGATCAACAATTTCCTTAAGCCGGGACTCCAGGATTTGTGCGTTTCCAGATCAAGTTTTAAATGGGGCATCCCGGTCGATTTTGACCCGAAACACGTTGTGTATGTATGGCTTGATGCTCTTACCAACTATATTTCTGCCCTTGGATATGATCCCGATAATGCCGAACAGCCTGAACTATTCAAAAAGTATTGGCCTGCCGATGTTCATGTCATAGGCAAGGATATCGTAAGATTCCATTCAATTTACTGGCCGATCTTTCTTATGGCTCTTGATGTTCCGCTTCCAAAGAAGATATTTGGCCATCCATGGTTTAATTTTGGCGCGGATAAAATGTCTAAATCCAGAGGAAATGTCATTTATGCAGATGACCTTGCCAAAGATTTCACCGTTGATGGAGTAAGATATTACGCCCTTTCCGAAATGCCGTATGCTTCAGACGGATCTATCACATATGAATCCATAATAAACAGATACAATACAGATCTTGCGAATAATCTCGGAAATCTTGTCAGCAGAACACTGGCAATGACTCAGAAGTACTTCGACGGAGTTATTCCCTCCCCTGCGACAGATGATGGACCGGATGCTGATCTTAAATCCGTATGTGAACAGGCAGTCAAAGATTTTACGTCAAATATGGAGACTTTCCATATAGCAGATGCCTGTGCTGATGTTTTCGGCATGCTGAGAAGAGCCAATAAATATATTGATGAGACAATGCCTTGGGCACTTGCCAAGGATCCGTCACAAAGCGAACGGCTTGGCACCGTGCTTTACAATCTTCTTGAGGTGATAAGGATTGCATCAGTGATGCTTTCGTGCATTATTCCCGAGACTTCCTCAAAAATCCTCGATAGCCTGAATTGCAAAGCAGTTTCCTATGATTCCATTACTTCATTCGGAAATCTCGAACCCGGTCAGACAATCGTTGCTCTTTCTCCTCTCTTTGCAAGAATTGACGAACAGAAATATCTGAGTGAACTTGAAGAGAAAAAGAAAGCAGAACAGAAAGCTGAAGATAGCGTAACTGCACCTGAGGCACTTCCGAAAGTAAGTATAGACGATTTTATGTCAATAGAATTGAGATCTGCCCAGATTATCGAGTGCGAAAAACTTCCAAAGGCAAAGAAACTTCTGAAGCTTACTTTGGATCTTGGATATGAAAAACGCACAGTATGTTCAGGTATCGCAAAATTCTATGAACCTGATCAGCTTATCGGTAAGAAAGTAATAGTCGTTGCAAATCTTAAACCTGCCGTTCTTTGTGGAGTCGAATCCAATGGAATGATACTTGCATCAGGTGAAGATACCGTACGTGTCGTATTTCTTGATCAGGACACTCCGCTTGGGGAGAGAATCAGATAATGATCCGTTTCTTTGATTCTCATGCACATTATGATGACCAAAGATTCAAAAATGAATTTCCCGGAGGAACTGACGGTGCACTTGATTATTCATTCGAAAACAATGTGCGTGCGATAGTAAACTCCGGCTCGAATCTTGAGACTTCATATAATTCCATATTACTGTCTCAAAAGTATGCTAATGTTTTTGCTACGGTCGGCATCCATCCAACTGATTCCCAATATATAAAAAAAGGAGAACTGGAAACATCCTTTTTGAAAATTGAAGAAATGGCCAAGACCGAAAAAGTTGTTGCCATAGGTGAAATAGGACTTGACTATCACTATGACGACACCGTAAAGGAAGTACAAAAATATTCCTTTGAAGCGCAGCTTGATATTGCGGAAAGACTCAATCTGCCGGTCGTCATTCATACCAGAGATGCTATGGGCGACACCCTTGATATTCTCGACAAACACAAGAATGTCAGAGGAATCTTTCACAGCTTTAACGGAAGCACGGAAATTATTTCTCAATACACAAAACGCGGATGGTACTTTTCCTATTCGGGGCCGGTCACATATAAAAATGCAACAAATGTCAAAAACGCCGCCCGTTATACCGACGAAGACAGAATCATGATTGAAACAGACGCGCCTTACCTTCCTCCCGTTCCAAAAAGAGGGGAGATCAATGTATCCGCATTTCTGAGATACACATGTGAGGTAATAGCCGAACTTCGGGAAAAAAGTCTGATGGAAACTGCAGAGATCACATTTAATAATTCATGCAGAGCATTTGGAATAGATCCATCTATGTTTATGTAAGTAATCACAATGCTGTGTTTATTATAGATATTTTCTTTCTTTTACAGGAGAATCACAATGGTAATCACATATCAGATCAGAAACAACCTATACATAAATATTACTAATTTATGCTCTAACAAATGTGTTTTCTGCATCAGGGATTTCCCTCAGCCGGAGCCGTTCAGAAGCCTTTATCTTGAACGTGAACCTACTTTTGAAGAAATCACTAATGCTGTCGCAGCTAATAATCTCGACAAATTCGATGAGATTGTCTTTTGCGGATACGGTGAACCGACCTGCAGATTATATGATATGCTTGAAACATGCAAAAGAATAAGGCTCATGACCCAGACACCGATAAGAGTTAATACCAACGGCCATTCTTCATTGATAATGAGAGAGAATACAGCTCCGTTGTTTGCAGGGCTTGTTGATGTTGTATCCATCAGTTTAAATGCAGCGGATCCCGAAACTTACAATGAGATCTGCAGACCAAAATTCGGTGAAGATGCTTTTACCGGAGTTCTTCAGTTTGCAAGAGAGATTCAGAATTACGTACCGAAGGTTATTTTGACTGCCATAAACGGCACGATCCCGCCTGAAGACATTCAGAGATGCAGGGACATAGCCCACAGTATAGGAGCAGCTTTCAGACTGAGAGAAAGAATGTAATGCTGTATATAAAAAGAGAGGAGAATCATAACTCCCCTCTTTTTTTTATGTACGGATGCTTTTTCAAGAAATAATCGCTTTTTTTGTTTGTGAGTAGTGTATATAACTCATCGGATTTTCTCAATAATTCTATTTGCTTCTGAGCCGTATCGGAAAAGTTTTCCGTATCTGACGGTTTAGTAATAAGGAACGATGACAATCTCTTCCTGTTTTCAGAGAGGTAATTCTTCCCTTTTTCATCTGCTGCAAGTAGCACGGTGTATTCGGGACGACTGTTAAAGAAATCTTTCCCTATGTCGAACATATCATATAATATCTCGCGGATCAGCCTTGCTCGGGTGTGTTTGGAATTTGGCAGGAGCTTTATGAATTCTCTTTCATTTTCTGATTCACGGGATCTTTTTATTATGTATTTAAGAATGTCAGTCTTCCCTTTCATCTGAAGTTTTGAATAAGCAAAAAGCAATTTATAAAATGAATCCATATCGGATGGTTCGTTCTGAGAAAGCAAAGTGAATTCGCTTTCAGGTAAATATTGAATTACACTTTCGATTCCGTAGTTATAAATGCTGTCCCTGAGTTCGGATGAACAGGTGACCTTTTCGTCCCTTTTAACGGGAAAGAATTCGTTTATTCCCTCTTTCTTTCCGTATCTGATATACTCAATGGCGAGTTTATCGTTTGCCTTAAGAGAATCAATGCCAAAGCGGGACATTGCCTTTTCGAAAACAGATGCGCTTCCTTGCCCTCTTTCTGATTTTTCTATAGATATTTGTGTCGATTTGAATTCATCTGAGTCTTTAATTTCGGAAGCTTTAAGTAGATATCCAAGATCTGCACTTTCAGAACCGAAATATACTTTTTGAGTTCCGAGTTCTGAAGCTATTCTTATTCCGCCAAGAGCAAATGATTCAGCCCCGGAAGAAGACCATGGAAAAGGAAGCTCAACAACAATATTTGCTCCGTTTTTTACCGCAGTTTCTGCCCTGATATATTTATCGTAAATCGCAGGAAGTGAACGCTGGGTTATGTTTCCGCTCATAACAGCGATTATGACAGCATCTTTTTCATTATCCACGATCTCACTAAACACCTTTAAATGACCGTGATGTAAAGGATTGAGTTCACATATGACTGAAGTTATTTTTGACATATAGTTACCATACCAAAATTACATCTTGTATTTTGTAAATTTATAAATTATAATAAAACATCTGTGTTGATATTTCAAGACATAATAAATAATGAGTGGAGGATTTTCAATAATGAAAGTATTAGTAGTAAATGCTGGTTCATCATCTTTAAAATATCAGCTTTTTGATACAGCTACTGAAAGCGTACTCGCAAAAGGCATATGTGAAAGAATAGGAATTGACGGCAGAATTGAGCACAGAAAGGGCGAAAACGGGGAAAAAGTAAAAGCAGACTATTCTATGCCTGATCATTCTGTTGCAACAGAAATCGTAATTAAATACCTCACTGATCCGGAACTTGGAGTTATTTCCGACATGAGTGAAATAGAAGCTGTAGGACACAGAGTTGTGCATGGCGGACCATACTTCTTTGAATCCGTTCTGCTTGATGATGAAGTATTAGCTAAACTTGAGGTCTGCAGAGACTTCGCTCCTCTTCATACAGGCGCACACATAATGGGTATCAAAGGATGTCTCGCTGTAATGCCCAACACCCCGCAGGTACTTGTTTTTGATACTGCATTCCATCAGACCATGCCTGTTCAGGCGTATACATACGGCATTTCCTCTGATCTTGCCGAAAAGTATAAGATAAGAAGATACGGCGCACATGGAACATCTCACAGATTTGTTTCCAGAGAAATGGCAAAAATTCTCGGCAAGCCAATCGAAGATACTAAGATAATCACCTGTCATATAGGAAACGGTTCATCCATAACGGCTGTAAAAGGCGGAAAGTGCATAGACACATCTATGGGACTTACTCCTCTTGACGGTGTTATGATGGGTACCAGATGTGGTTCGATCGACCCTGCCATCGTTCCGTTCCTTATGGAACGTGAAGGCTGGACCCCTGCGGAAGCTGACAATTATATGAACAAAAAATGCGGTTTCCTCGGAGTATCCGGAATATCTTCCGACAGCAGAGATATAGAAGCTGCAATTCTCGAAGGAAACGAAAAAGCATACATTGCAGCATCTACCCTCGCTTATCAGATAAAGAAATATATAGGTTCATACACAGCTGCAATGAACGGCCTTGATGCTGTTGTATTTACGGCAGGAATGGGAGAGAACAATCCGGAACTTCGCGAAAGAGTATGTACTGATATGGAATATTTCGGAATAAAGATCAACAAAGAGCTTAATGCCGTAACACATCATCAGCCAAATACAGTAGAGATTTCAGTACCGGAATCCAAAGTAAAAGTATACGTTCTTCCCACCAACGAGGAACTCATGATCGCTTCTGATACGGAAGCAATCGTCACCAGAAAATAATATCAGAAAGCTCCGATTGTTATCCGCGATCGGAGCTCAATTATTGGAAAATATAGTTTATTTATCATTTGCGTTATGATATAATAAATAAGATAAATTTCTAGCAGATAAAGGTAATTTTTATGTGTGGATTTGCGGGTTTTACCGGATTAACAGACAGACGGGAATATATAATTAAAAAGATGGCGGACAGGATCATACACAGAGGTCCTGACTCCGATGGTTATCACATCAGCGGTGAAACGGATGATAACGCGATAGCGCTTGGATTCAGAAGACTTTCCATCATTGACCTTGAAGATGGTTCACAGCCAATGTACAACGAAGATGGCACTGTTGTTATAGTTTACAATGGAGAAGTCTATAACTTTATGGAACTCCGGGATGAACTTATATCGAAGGGTCATGTGTTTAAAACCAGATGTGATACGGAAGTCCTGGTTCATGGATATGAAGAATGGGGCGAAAGCCTTGCATCAAAGCTCAGAGGTATGTTCTCCTTTGTTATCTGGGACTCGGTAAAGAACATGATCTATGGTGCAAGAGATCCTTTCGGAATAAAACCTTTTTATTATTATTTTACCGAAGACGGCAAATTCATTTTCGGATCTGAAATCAAAAGCTTTTTCGAACACCCTGACTTCAGACCTCAGGTTAACGAAGATGCATTGAGACCTTATCTGACATTCCAGTATTCGTCAATGGAGGAGACCTTCTTCAAAAATACATTTAAACTGACGCCGGCCCACTATTTTACATATAAAAATCATGAATTCAAGAAAACAAGATACTGGGACATCGATTTCACCAAAAAGACAGAAATGTCATATGATGAATGCGCTGAAAGTATAGACAAAAGAATACATGAATCGGTTAATGCTCACAGAATCAGTGATGTGAAAGTCGGATCTTTCCTCTCAGGCGGAGTAGACTCATCGTATATTACGGCAACACTGATGCCGAACGATACGTTCTCAGTAGGCTTCGAGAACAAGAAATTTGACGAGACATCAGAGGCAAAAGAACTTTCGGAGATACTCGGCGTTAAGAATTATTTGAGACATTTGACTGCAGATGAATGCTTCAATGCCATTTCCGATATTCAGTATCACATGGATGAGCCACAGTCTAATCCGTCATCAGTTCCGCTGTATTTCCTCTCCAAGCTGGCATCTGAACATGTCACAGTTGTTCTTTCAGGTGAAGGAGCAGATGAAATATATGCCGGCTACGAATGGTATGAAGATTCACCTACGATGCAGAAATACAAAAAACTGCCAAAATCACTCAGAAAATGCATAGCAAAGTTCGTGTCTAAACGCAAATATTTTAAAGGACATGATTTCCTGATTAAAGGCAGCGGTATTCCGGAATACTATTTTATCGGACAGGCTTTGGTATTTCCTGAAAATGAAGTGGATTCCGTTTTAAAGGAAAAATACAGAAAAGGACCGCTTGCCAGCGAGGTTGCCGCTGAGATATACAAAAAGACGGAAGGCCTCTCAGAACTTGAAAAGAAGCAATATCTTGATCTTAATCTGTGGCTTCCGGGAGACATTCTCCTCAAGGCTGATAAGATGAGCATGGCTCATTCTCTTGAACTCAGGGTCCCTTACCTTGACAAGATTGTGATGAAGGAAGCACAGGAGATACCTTCAAACTATAAGATTGACGGCCATAACACAAAGGCCGTTCTCAGAACAGCCGCAAATAAAACTCTGCCTGATGCCTGGGCAAACAGGCCCAAAAAAGGCTTCCCTGTCCCGATAAGAGACTGGATGCGTCAGGATAAATACTATAACCTTATAAAAGAAAAATTTGAATCAGATTATGCATCAGAGTTTTTCAATGTTGACGTGCTGATGAAACTTCTTGATGATCATAAGAACAATGTAGCAAACAACCAGAGAAAAATATGGACAGTATTTGTTTTCCTTGTTTGGTACGAAAGATTCTTTAAGAAAGCGTAGATTTATGAGCGAGAATAAAACCATTACTCCTGTATTACTCGGGGCTGACTTGAACTGTTATAATGTTGCTAAGGCTTTTCATATTAAATACGGAGTCAAATCATATGCATTCGGAAGATATGCTGTATCTGCAACAAAATATTCCAGATTCATTAATTTCAAAAGCATTCCGGATATAGATAATGAAAAGGTGATGTTGGATACACTTCACAGTTTTGCGGATTATCATCTTGGAGATAAGCTTGTTCTTTTCGGTTGCACAGATGATTATGTTGCCATGATTATCAGAAATAAAGAAATGCTTTCCGATTACATCATTCCCTATCCGTCTGTTGAAATGCTTGAAACGATTTCAAAAAAAGCCGATTTCTATGATTTCTGTGATAAACATGACATACCGTACCCGAAAACTGTTGTCACCTCAAAAAAAATCAGCAAAGATGATCTCACACCCGAAAAACTGGGATTTAAATATCCTATAATCATCAAGCCCTCTTCCAGCGTTATCTATTGGAAACATAGTTTTGACGGTATGAAAAAGGTGTATACATCTTCTTCTCCCGCTGAATCCGAATCAATAATAAACAGAATATATGATTCGGGATATGATGATAAAATCATAATACAGGAAATGATTGACGGCGGAGACTCTCAGATGAGAGTTCTTACTACTTTTTCAGATTCCAAAGGAAAAGTCAGAGCCATGTGTCTGGGACATACTTTACTTGAAGAACACACTCCAAAGGGACTGGGAAATCACGCTGCCATTATAACAGAGCCTATATCCTCCCTGCCGATTGCATCAAAAATCAAAAAGATGCTTGAAGATGTACATTATACCGGATTCGGAAATTTCGATATAAAACTCAGGGAAGGAACGGAAGACGATTTCAACGTTTTCGAAATTAATCTCAGACAAGGCCGAAGCAATTATTATCTGACATCAGCCGGCATAAATGTAGCTGAACTTGCAACTGAAGTATTCAATTCAGATGGAAATGACTGTCTGATGAATGAAAATGTCGTATTCTGGCACCATATTCCCAAAAATGTCGTATACAAATATACGGAAGACAAGAAACTGGTTGAAAAGGCAAAGCAGCTGACAAAAGAAGGAAAAGAATACTCTTCTATATGGTATCCTTATGATATGCTCAATCCTTTAAGATTTGTCTGCGTGACAGAGCAGCTCAGAAGACAGGAAAAGAAGTACAGGATCTATTATCCTCACAAATGAAAGAATTAAACATGGAAAACAAAAATCTTTTGGGAATAATCGGCGGTCTTGGCCCTATGTCCAGTGCTTATTTCTATGAATTGATAACTACTCATACTCTGGCCCAGAAGGATCAGGAGCACATAGATATCATTCTCTCGAGCCGCGCTTCAACTCCGGACAGGACCGATTATATTTTGGGATTGTCTGATAAAAATCCTCTTGATTATATGATTGCTGACGCAAAAGCACTTGAAAAATACGGAGCCACGGCAATCGTAATCCCCTGCAATACTGCACATTATTTCATCAAACAGGTGCGAGCATCCGTGAATGTGCCAGTTCCAAGCATTATAACCGAAACGGCTTTGCAGATCAAAAAATGCAATTTTAAGAAGCCTGCGATTCTTGCAACAGAAGGTACGATTAAATCAAAATCATATCAAAATGAATTCGATTCATTGGGACTTGATTATATGGTTCCTGATGCCGAGACTCAAAGCGAACTGATGCATATGATCTACGGACAGGTTAAAAAAGGATATATCCCTTCCCCGTCGTCTCTGTATAAAGTTACTGAAGGCATGTTCAGACAAGGATGCGACTGCGCCATACTCGGATGCACAGAGCTCTCACTTATAGGAAAAAACATAGAAAATAATACGGTTTTCATCGATTCCCTTACGGTTCTTGCCAAGGTTTCGATAGAAATAATGGGACATCAGACGACTAACCTTCCTACATATCTAATTTGATTTTCGGAGCATTTATGAAACTTTCTGAATTGTTGAACCTGGTAAAATCAGATCATCATATTAATAATGATATAGAGATAAAAGAACTTACCTATGATTCAAGAAAAGCTCATGATAATTCTTTTTTCTTCTGTCTCTCAGGAAGCAAGGTTGATGGTCACGATTTTGCTGATTCAGCATATGAATCGGGATGCAGGCTTTTCGCCGTGGAAAGAATTCTGGATCTTCCGGAAGATGCCGAACAGATCCTTGTAAAAAATACCCGGGAATCCCTCTCCCTTTATTCAGCTGCATTTTATGACTTCCCCTCTCAGAAAATGAGAGTCGCAGGTATTACCGGAACCAAAGGAAAAACATCTACAGCGGTATATGTTCAGAAAATACTTAATGACCATGGTATAAAATGCGGATATATCGGAACAATAGGAGTCATTTACGGAAGTCATTATTATTCCACAAACAATTCAACTCCTGAAAGTCTTGATATAAACAGATATATGAGGGAGATGCTCGATGAAGGCATCAAACATGTTGTAATCGAAGTTTCTTCTCAAGCACTCGTGAATTACCGTGTTAACGATATAAAATTTGATATTGTGGCTTATACCAATCTCTCACCGGATCACATAAGTCCTACGGAGCATCATTCATTTGAAGAATATCGTGATGCAAAAAAGAGACTGTTTACTGATTTTAACAGCACATTTGCGATATATAACATCGATGACGAGTATTCTGCTTATATGCTTTCCGACAACAGA
>CACXBN010000092.1 GCA_902765885.1 uncultured Ruminococcus sp.
CAGCAGCCTCTCGGCGGTAAAGCCCAGTTCGGCGGCCAGCGTTTCGGAGAAATGGAAGTATGGGCTCTCGAAGCATACGGTGCAGCATATACACTTCAGGAAATCCTGACTGTCAAGTCAGATGATACGATAGGAAGAGTAAAGACATACGAAGCTATCGTAAAAGGCAAAAACATCCCGACTCCGGGTGTTCCCGAAGCATTCAAGGTTCTTGTCAAGGAACTTCAGGCCCTCGGTCTGGACATCAAGATCCTTGATGATAAAGAAAACGTCGTTCCGCTTGAAAGCATCGGCGAAGACTTAGACACTCCTTCCGCTATTCCTTCACCTGTTGATCAGATAACGGAAAAAGATGTCGGAGAAACTGTCATAACCGATGATGTAATGGATTCATTCGTTGAAGACGACGAATTCGATTCCGACGGTTCAGATTCCGACGGAAGTGACGACGATGCAGATCTTTTTGAAGATGACATCGACGAATTCGAGCCGGACGATGACGAACTCTTCGCTGCTGAAGCTGCTGAAGCTGCAGAAGATGATTATGAATAATTTACAGGATCTGTTCCGTAAATATTCCACGACTGTTGTTTTCAGTCTCTAATTTAATATAGAAAAGGTAAATGCTGATGGAACGCAATGTTTTTGAATCTATAAAAATAGGTCTGGCGTCTCCGGAAATGATAAGAGATTGGTCTCATGGTGAAGTCAAAAAGCCTGAAACCATCAACTACAGAACTCTTAAAGCCGAGAGAGACGGCTTGTACTGTGAAAGAATCTTCGGTCCGACTGTCGACTGGGAGTGCCTTTGCGGAAAGTACAAGCGTATTCGCCATAAAGGTAAAATATGCGAAAAGTGCGGCGTTGAAGTAACACAGAAAAAAGTCCGTCGTGAGAGAATGGGTCATATAGAACTCGCTGCTCCAGTATCACACATATGGTACTTCAGAGCTATTCCCTCCCGCATGGGCACGCTTCTTGACATCTCCCCGAGAGTACTTGAAAAAGTTCTCTATTTCGCATCATATATAGTAATTGATCCTGGCAAATCAGACAGAGTAAAATATCAGGTGCTTTCAGAAAAAGAATACCGTGAGACACGTGAAAAGTATGAAAACGAATTCCGTGTCGGCATGGGAGCGCAGGCAATAAAGGAACTGCTCGCTGAACTTGATATTGACAAGCTTGCCGAAAGCCTTAAGGAAGAACTCGCAAACTCAAGCGGACAGAAGAAGGTCCGTATCGTAAAGAGGCTCGAAGTTGTAGAAGCATTCAGAAAATCCGGCAACAAACCCGAATGGATGATAATGGATGTGATTCCCGTAATCCCTCCGGACATTCGTCCTATGGTTCAGCTTGACGGTGGCCGTTTTGCTACATCCGATCTCAACGATCTGTACCGCAGAGTCCTTAACCGCAACAACAGACTTAAAAAACTCATTGATCTTCACGCTCCTGAAATCATCGTCAGAAATGAAAAGAGAATGCTTCAGGAAGCTGTTGATGCTCTCATAGACAACGGCAGAAGAGGCAAACCCGTAACAGGTCCTTCAAACAGACCTCTTAAGTCTCTCTCCGAAATGCTCAGAGGTAAGCAGGGACGTTTCCGTCAAAACCTGCTCGGAAAACGTGTTGACTATTCAGGCCGTTCGGTTATCGTCGTAGGTCCTGACCTCAAGATCTATCAGTGCGGTCTTCCGAAAGAAATGGCTCTCGAGCTCTTCAAGCCCTTTGTTATGAAACGTCTTGTTGAAATGAACAAGGCTACAAACATCAAGGAAGCCAAGAAGAAAGTCGAAAAAGTACATCCTGATGTATGGGACGCACTTGAAAACGTTATTCACGAACATCCGGTTCTGCTTAACCGTGCTCCCACACTTCACCGTCTGTCCATTCAGGCATTCGAGCCTGTTCTTGTCGAAGGAAAAGCAATCAAGCTTCATCCGCTCGTATGTAAGGCCTTCAATGCGGACTTCGACGGAGACCAGATGCCTGTTCACGTTCCGCTTTCCGCAGAAGCACAGGCAGAGGCGAGATTCCTCATGCTTTCCGCAAACAACCTTCTCAAGCCGGTTGACGGACGCGCTATCGCAGTACCGTCCCAGGATATGGTCCTCGGATCATTCTATCTGACCCTTGACAAGAAGGGCGAGCCCGGTGACACGGGTGATCCCGATCATCCGAAGCGTTACCGTGACTTCAACGAAGCAATCATGGCCTATGAGAACGGTTACCTCGGTCTTCATGCCCCGATAGAAATCAGAATGACGAAGGTCATCGACGGTGTTGAAAAAACCGGCATGGTCCGCGGCACACTCGGAAGATTTATTTTCAACCGCGCAATCCCGCAGGATCTCGGATATGTAGACCGCTCGATACCCGGAAACGAATTTAAACTTGAAATAGACTTTCTCACCAGTTCCGGAAAGCTCAGCGACATAGTTGACCGTTGCATACGCTGCCACGGATTCTCGGCTACCGCAGCTGTTCTGGATGAAATAAAGGCAATGGGATATAAATATTCCACAAGAGGATCCATATCTATTTCCATCGCTGATATCACGATTCCTCCGGAAAAATATTCCCTCATTGCAGAGGCAGAAAAGAAAGTCGACGAAATCACAAAGTACTTCGTAAGAGGTGAACTCACCGAAGACGAAAGATATGATACAGTCATAAAACTCTGGAACGACACGACAAGCAAAGTGGTCAATGCTCTTCAGGAAAACTTTGACAGATACAATCCGATAAAGATGATGTCTGACTCTGGAGCCCGTGGTTCAATGACTCAGATGCGTCAGCTTGCCGGAATGCGCGGACTTATGTTTGCTACAAACGGTCGTACCATAGAAATCCCGATCAAGTCAAACTTCCGTGAAGGTCTGTCAATTCTCGAATACTTCATGGCAGCAAAAGGCGCACGTAAGTCCCTGTCCGATACCGCTCTTAAGACAGCAGACTCAGGATATCTTACGAGACGTCTCGTTGACGTTGCCCAGGATGTAATCATCAGAGATGAAGACTGCGGCTCAACTCACGGTATTTGGGTCTCTGCTATCAACGTTGACGACACAGTCGTTGAGCCTCTTATGGACAGACTTGTCG
>CACXBN010000093.1 GCA_902765885.1 uncultured Ruminococcus sp.
ACACATTATATTCTGAAAGAATATCGGTGATCTGTCATAAATCTTTTCCAAAAATCCCATGAATATCACTCCTTGAAACTCATTTTTTGCCATGCAACAACGGGCATCTGCGTCAGGTCAGAACCGGCAGCAACCCTTTCAGGCTCCCTTTGAATTCCAGCAGAATTACAGGTTTTCCTTATACCACTCTATTGCAGCCTGAATACCGCGTTCAAAACTCCAGTCAGGATCGTAACCGAGAAGTCTTTCTGCCTTGCTGATATCCGCATTACTGTGCCTGATATCACCGGCACGGTCCGGACCGAAATTCGGTTCAATATCTACATCAAGTGCTTTTGTCAGACTGTGGTATAAATCGATGAGATACTCACGTCCGCCATAGGCAATGTTGAACGCTTCGCCTGCCGCTTCATGAGATGCCAAACACGCCTTAAGGTTCGCTTCGATTACATTCTCAATGTAGGTAAAATCACGGCTCTGACGGCCGTCACCATTGATTGTCGGCACTTCTCCGTGAAGAAGTTGACGAATGAATTTCGGAATCACTGCAGCGTATGCTCCATTCGAATCCTGCCGGCGGCCAAAAACGTTAAAATATCGAAGTCCGTATGTATCCAGCCCGTAATGTCGGGTATACTGCTTCCCCCATTCTTCATCACACATTTTGCTAACCGCATAAGGGGAAAGCAGATTTCCTTCCTTCCCTTCCCTCTTCGGAAGATTCGGTTCATCACCATAAACAGAGCTGGAGCTTGCATAAACAAATTTCTTCACACCGTTCCTTCGCGCTGCTTCCATCATGTTCAAAGTTCCCATGATATTGTTGGCACAATAAAAGAGCGGCATCTCAATACTCCGGGGAACAGAACCCCACGCTGCCTGATTCAAAACATAATCCACACCCTCGCAGGCTTTCATGCATGTGTCCAGATCCTTTATATCTCCCTTGATGAAGGTATAGTCAGGATTATCCATGAACATATCCACGTTTGCCTGCTTACCGGTACTCAGATCGTCCAGGCAACGTACCTTATAGCCGAGGTTCAAAATCGCTTCACAGAGATTTGATCCGATGAATCCTGCACCACCTGTAACCAGGAACATACTGTTCCCGGGAAAACTGATATTCTGATAGCCCATTCTATTTCCTCCATACTATTCGTATCGTCCTTGCTATCCGGTGCTGCCATCCTTTTCCGGTCTTTAAGAACATCATAATTGCCGGGATCTTTATAATCTCCAGTAGACATATCCGGCAGCCTCATACTCCTTTCGATTCAGAAGACCTTTGAGATCAAGGAGCACTTTCTTTCCTTCTCCAAAGAACTTGTCTATCTCAGTCATTGTAAAATTACTAAAAGCTCTGTGCGCAACCGCAAGGATCACGGCATCCGTATCCCTGATTGAACTGATGTCTACAAACTCAATATCATAAAGCCTTTTTGCTTCAGCGGCATCTGCTTCCGGGTCAGCAATTACAGGAGTGATCCCGTATTCTTTCAGTTCATTTATGATATCGATAATCTTTGTGTTTCTTGTATCCGGACAGTTCTCCTTAAAAGTGAAACCCAGGATAGCAACTTTTGCGCCCCTTACTGCTTTATCTGCAGCAATCAGATTCTTGACACAGTTTTCTGCGCAGTACTTGCCCATAGAATCATTGATCCGACGACCGGAAAGGATTATTTGGCTGTGATAGCCAAGCATCTCTGTTTTATAGGTAAGATAATAAGGGTCAACCCCTATACAGTGTCCGCCAACAAGACCCGGATAGAACTTCAGGAAGTTCCACTTAGTTCCGGCAGCTTCCAGAACGCTCTTTGTATCGATGCCCATCTTATTGAAGATGATGGACAGCTCATTCATAAAAGCGATATTTATATCACGCTGAGAGTTTTCGATAACTTTGGCCGCCTCGGCAACTCTGATGGACTCGGCGCGATGAACACCAGCCTCAACGACCAGCTCATAGACTTTCGCTATACAGTCCAAAGTTTCTTCATCCATGCCGGAGACGATCTTCTTAATTGTCTCAAGACGATGTATCTTGTCGCCGGGATTGATTCGCTCAGGACTGTAGCCAACCTTAAAATCAACACCACACTTAAGTCCTGACTCACGCTCCAGAATCGGCACACAGATATCTTCGGTCACGCCAGGATAGACTGTCGATTCAAAAACAACTACAGAGCCAGGCACTAAATTTCTTCCAATAATGGCAGAAGCCCCTTCAACTGACGTCAAATCCGGAGTGTGATCATCATGTACCGGTGTTGGAACAGCAACTACATGGAACTTTGCTTCGCGCAGGCGAGTTTCATCCGCAGTAAATTCCACGGATGACTTCTTAATCGCCTCATCCCCAACTTCATGAGTCGGATCTATACCGTTTTTGTACATCTCAATCTTTTTTGAATTTAAATCAAATCCGATGACATTAATTTTTCTGGCAAAGGCAACAGCAATGGGCATTCCGACATAGCCAAGACCTACCAGGGACAGTTTTTCAGTCTTATCAACAAGAGCGTCGTAAAGTGTCATTTTCAGATTTCTCCTGCATTTTTTATTCAGCGTCAATTATATATTTATTGAAAAAGTGCCATACGCATTCCGTTGCGCTTCGGACTCATTCTACCGCTTACCCACATGGTCAATTTGCTCGATATAGGCGTCTATTATTCTCTGTCTGTCAAACTCATTGCTCACTTTTTTTCTGCCGGCAATCCCCATTCCCCGCCGTTTACTCCATGACGCATCGTACATTCTTGCCATAGCATCCATAAGACTGTCTGCATCTTTTACAGTACAGCCATAGCCGGTAATTCCTTCGTCAAAAGTTTCCTGACATCCCGGAATTCTTGTTGTGATTACAGGCCGGCCTGTAGATGCTGCTTCCAACATAACATTTGCCATCCCCTCATGATAGGAAGGAAGAACTACGCAATGACAATTTGTATAAAACTGATGAACATTGTACTGAGATCCGTGATATTTTACAATTTTTCGTGCCTCATAAGTCGAAATCAGTTGAGTATAATCCTCATCGCAGCTTCCGACAATATCCAGAAACACACTCTTTCCTTCGTCATCAAGTCGTCCGATTGCTGTCAGCAATTCTTCGATTCCTTTATCCTTCATTACT
>CACXBN010000094.1 GCA_902765885.1 uncultured Ruminococcus sp.
ATCGACTATTCAACCAGCACTGTTTACCATTACAAACTTCGGGATTTTCTCCTGATGGATGAGTTATAAAGGCAAGAAATGAAGAAGAATCAGCTTATGTCAGACACTTACCTCTCCGGCCAACCCGGCGTGTGATGTATCGCTCGTCCGCTGGTTTTGCGGGGGCCTGGCGCTCACATCCGGCAGCTTGTCCTTTCGGACAGAGGAGGGAGTTCCCTCGGCATCCAGACTATTAGTTGTCAAAAACCAAACGAGAGAAAAAAGATCCTCTCGCTTGGTAGAGCACGAGAAAGCCTGTATTTAAACCCTCGCAGAAAAAAACTTTCATATTCCAGGATTTTCTCGATACTCGTTGACGAACTATCGTTGGAATGATATAATGATGCTGTATCATTGAGATGATATAGGAGGCTTCTGTGAATACATTTACGCTTTTACACGGGAGCGAGCAGGTCATTGAGGTGCCTGATCTCGCATTTGGAAATGACCATAACGACTACGGCAGGGGCTTCTATTGCACGAAAGTGGAGGAGATGGCCAAGGAGTGGGCATGCAAAAACGGTACAGACGGTTTCATGAACCGCTATACCGTTGATGGCGAAGGATTAAAAACACTGCATTTATCAGATGGTTCACATACTGTGCTGAACTGGATTGCCATTCTTTTGAAGCATAGAACCTTCTCCCTGAGTTCACCTATTGCCGTAGATGCAAGGGAATTCATTATCGAGCATTACGCTGTAGATACGTCGGGATATGATTTGATCACCGGATACCGTGCGGATGATTCTTACTTTCGGTATGCGGAATCATTTGTGGAGAATACGCTTCCGCTGAGAAGCTTAAACAAGGCGCTGCAGCTTGGAAAACTCGGATTACAGACTGTACTGGTATCGCCCAAAGCATTTGACCAGATCAAGTTTGTAGATGCAACTCCGGTTGACAAAAACGTTTACTACCCTAAGTTCGTAGCTCGTGACACGAAAGCGAGACAGACCTACAAAGAGGAAATCGTCAAATCGAGATCCTACCGAGATGATATATTTGTTCTGGATATTCTCAGAGAGGAGATGAAGAACGATGACCCGCGCATACAACGAATCCTTCTTGAGTGACGCAAAAGACACTCTTTCGCAATGCTTCGACTACCTTATCAACGATTGCGGCTTTACAGCGGATTGGACTGCATCCCTGTTTCTTACTTCGGGTTACGCAGAACAATTTGAACGGGGCAATCCTGGAGTCCTCGCGGGAAAGTCCGGTGTTGAGCTGGCAAAAGCCATCGTGCAAAAGACCTACAAAAATAGATCGCTGCCCGAATTGCGCTATGGCGAAGGGTTATCGCCTGAGTATTGGGCAGGTTGGGCGCTGGCTGAATATCAGTGGTACAGCGGAAGAAGATTCAAGGATATTTTTGACCACGTCAAACTGTCCGAAATAATCCTTATGTATTCCGTCTATCACGAAATGGATATCACTAAGTTCATTGAAACGATGGAAGCAAAGTGTGCTGTGCCGCTCCGAGAGTCAAGGCTGAAAGTTATGCGGGAAAGCCGTGGCCTTTCTCAAACCGAGCTTGCCAGGGAGTCCGGGGTTAAACTTCGCAATATCCAAATGTATGAGCAGCGAGTAAATGACATCGACAAAGCTCAAGCGCAAACGGTTTATAAACTTGCCCGAGTAATCGGGTGTAATGTTGAAGACCTGCTTGAAAACCCAATGACTTAACATGTTAAGACCGTAGTATTGATGACAAAACTCAAGCAAATTCTAACGTGAAGAGGAAAGGAACGGAAGCTCCCGCTGCTTCCTCAGTCCGTCTTTGACCGCGAGGCACGCCATGAGCTTTGCAGGATGAACGTAGTGCTGTTATATCCCTTTCGGGAAAAGATTACAACTTTATGAAAACCAAAAAAGGAAGGTTTTCTTCAAAAATGATAAAGGCAATCAAAAAACTGTTCGGTGGAATCAATCTGACGTGGCCGAAACTGATCATATCGGCTGTCGCGGCAGGCGTGCTTACCGCCGTGATAGCGATAATACCGATCTTCCAGAACACTTCGTTCTTTACTATCACCGTAACGTTTGAAGTGTGGATACTGTTTGGAATAATCATTATCATGAACAGTAAATCCAACCTGGACTCTGCGCTGAAATGCTTCGTATAGATAAACAAATTGCGATTACGTCGGATTATGTCGAAAAGAAAATTGCGAAAAGAGGCGGAACCATGTTCAAAAGAAAGATTTACGATAAGCTTGTCGAGTGGAA
>CACXBN010000095.1 GCA_902765885.1 uncultured Ruminococcus sp.
GGGATATGTTCTGCTGCAAAACGCTCAAAAGACCTTGACGAACAGCGAGATCCTGACGGTGTGCAAGATCCTGCTTGAGAGCCGGTCACTGACAAAAGCAGAGATGTATCCCATCATCGATAAGCTTTTGCAGTGCTGTGTGCCTTATGAAAACTATCGTCAGGTTTCGGAACTGATCGGCAATGAGAAGTTCCACTATCTCGAGCCGCATCACGGCAAAAAGTTCGTCGATGACATGTGGGATATCAGCAGTGCGGTCTATGAGCACAGACTCATGCGCATTCGCTACCAAAAGCTGAAGGAAGCGGACAAGGTGATGCGCCTCATTCAGCCGGTCGGCATCATGTTCTCGGAATACTATTTCTATCTGTGCGCCTATATTTGTGCAAGTGAAGAGATGCCGGACGTTCCGAAACGGCCCTTCCCGACGATCTACCGGATCGATCGCATCGCGGAATATGAGATCCTGCCCGATCACTTCCATGTGCCGTATGCGGATCGCTTCCAGGAGGGCGAGTTCAGAAAGAGGATCCAGTTCATGTTCGGCGGAGAACTCAGAACGATCAAGTTCAAGTATAATGGCCTGAGCATCGAGTCCATTCTTGACCGCTTTCCGACCGCGGAGATCATTGAGCACGACGAGAACGGGTGGACGATCAGGGCCGAAGTCTACGGCGACGGCGTCGATATCTGGCTGAGAGGGCAGGGTGACGTCATCGAATTGATCGATGGAGGGAAAAGAGAATGAATGCAATCAGCAGCATTCCGTGTTGGTGTCGGTGGATCGTGGGGCGCTGGTTATGAAATACATCATTGACGACAGGAAATATCACTTTAAGTCCGCTTTTGACACGGAGACCGGCGCTTATGTCCGCACGGGTATCCTGGATGAGAACGGCCGGGACACCGGCGTCGATCCGTTCATGGCTTCGTTTCCGCATCTGATCGACGTGGGCGTGATGGGCCACTGCATCCACGGGCGGACCGGCCTGTGTGTCAAGGCGGGGATCGGCTGCTATCAGAGCGGGCTTCTGGTGGAGCAGCCCAACATGACCGTCGAGCACTTTCGCTGGATCGCGGAGCAGTGCAAAGGACGCTGCAACCAGCTTGCCCTGGGCGGCCGCGGCGACCCGGATCAGCATGAATGCTTTGAAGACCTGCTGCGCATCAGCCGGGAGAATAATCTGGTTCCGAACTTCACGACCTCCGGCTACGGAATGACGCCGGAGCTTGCCGTGCTCTGCAAAAAATACTGCGGCGCGGTGGCGGTGAGCTGGTACCGCAGCGAATATACATTGAATGCCATTCAAATGCTGCTCTCCGCCGGCGTGAAGACCAATATCCACTATGTGCTCGGCAGAAACAGCATCGACGAGGCCATCGATCGGCTTGAGAGAAATGCTTTTCCCGCCGGGATCAACGCTGTGATCTTTCTGCTGCACAAGCCAGCCGGACAGGGAAGCAAGGCCAATGTGCTGGATTTTGATGATCCCCGCGTCGCTCAGTTCTTTGCTCAGGTGGATCGGCAGCATCCCTTCAAGGTGGGCATGGACTCCTGCAACGTTCCCGGTGCCCTGAACTATTGCAGGAATATCCTGCCGGAGTCGCTGGATACCTGCGAGGGCGGGCGCTACAGCTGCTACATCGGCGCGGACATGGTCATGGTACCCTGCTCCTTTGACCAGCAGAAACGCTATGAGGTGCAGCTCAGCGAAGAAACCACGATCGAAAATGCATGGAACAGCGACCCCTTCGTGCGCTTCCGGGACAAAATGCGAGCCGCTTGCCCGAACTGTGAAAAGAGAGCTCTCTGCATGGGCGGCTGTCCGCTCATGCCGGAGATCGTATTCTGCGGAAGCGAGAAAAGGACCATTCCTACTGAGATCGAAAAGGAGAAATCGCTATGAAAGTCAGAACTGACTTTGTGACAAACTCTTCGAGCAGTTCGTTTGCAGCGGTGCATATCTCAAGCAGCAGAATCACGTCTTTCCGAGAAAGAATCTTCAGAAGAGCAGAAAATAGAAGAAAGTGTAAGAATCATTCAGATTAGTATTGAGGATCCGCGGGTCACAATTACCGCTTATATCTACCATGTGTACGATGAAACTCTTAAAGATTTGGCTTGTGTGATGAGGGGGCTCCTGAACTTGGCAGGCTTAGAGCCGACGTTTTGTTACTATGATAAAGCTTACTTGGATTCGATATATGAAGAAGAGAAGATTTTATGAACCTATAAAAGAGCAAAAGTGCTTCAATAAAATACACTGGAGGAGAACAAAATGGCGAACATATGTGAATATGAAGTGCGTGTTTTAGGGAGCAAGAAGGCGGGACTGTTTGTTTTTGAAGCCATGCCCTCTTATGATAATAAGGAGCTGACGGAAATAATTGCCATCGGCGACAGCTTTCAGACACGTTTTATCGGCGACTGCAAATGGGATATAGATTACGGGACTGAGGATAGCATGGATAGCATTGATGTGGACGCAATGAGTGAAAGTGATATTTGTGCAGAGGGATTAGACTACTGGAATTGTTCCCTGAGAGCAAAATCAAAAGCTCTCAAGTGTGAGATATATGTACATTCCTGGTCGACGGATTCTGAATATGAAAGGTACGATCATTATAAAAACGGTAAAGTCCTCGATAAGAAAGCGTTGCCGTATTCCCCGGCAAAACCATATATCCCGGCATCGCCATTATGCCGGGATATGACCGGATCCTGCGGGGAGCTGAAGTGGAGGCTGGCGGCCGATGGGACTCTGACAATAAGCGGTATAGGGAGGATGGAGAATTATAAGAACGGCGAAGCGCCGTGGTACGAGTATCGGTGGAGTATTAGAAACGTTATGATCGAAGCCGGTGCAACAACTATTGGAATAGCCGCCTTCTGGGAGTGTAGTAGCATTGCAAGTGTAATACTGCCAGACAGTTTGACGATTATTGGTGAACGCTCATTTTTGGGCTGCTTAAGCCTAACGAACGTGACGATTCCCGACAGTGTCACCACAATCAGAGATTATACGTTCTCCGGCTGCAGCGGACTCGCGAATGTGACGATTCCCGACAGTGTCACCACAATCGCTCGTGGTGCGTTCTCCGGCTGCAGCGGACTCGCGAATGTGACGATTCCCAACAGTGTCACCACAATCGGAGATGCTGCGTTCTCCGGCTGCAGCGGACTCACGTACGTGACGATCCCTGACAGCGTCACCTATATCGGGGGAGGGGCATTCGAAAAATGCACAAGTCTGCAAAACATTACAATTCCAAGCGGATCAACGATTATCTCGTTTTATACGTTTCAGGACTGCAGTAAGCTGCAAAAAATTGTCAACATAGATAGTATAACACGAATCTGTGACGGCGCTTTTTCCGGTTGCAAAAGCCTGCAGAGCATCGACTTGTCAAACAACCTTACATACTTGGGATCCAACGCTTTTTCCGGTTGCAGAAGTCTGCAGAGCATCGACTTGTCAAACAACCTTACGTATTTGGGACCAAACGCTTTTCTCAACTGTCGAACTCTCACCGTTAATTTGCCTCAGAATTATCTAAAAACAAAAGATGTTCTGAATAGCAGTCTTGCCTCAGTCAAATTATACTTTGATGAGGCGGATATTGCATATATCGTCGTTTATCAAAAATCAAAAGCCTGGCAGGACTGGGTAAAGCGCAACGGATGCAAAGACCCGGAGACAGTTCTAAAGAATATTCTTGCCATACTGAATAAAAACAAGCTGACGAAAACGGCCGTGGCGGACAGAATTGGCAGCTATATTGCGGCAAACCGCGCAAAGCTGCCGAAGGATGACGTAAGGCAGGTGCTGGATTACTTTTCCGCTGTGTCATCTGAGACTCTTGACGGGATAAGAACAGTTGCCGAATCCGATTCTTCTCATGCAACAGGGGTGGGCAATCTGCCAAAGCTGGACGCCAATCCGAAGTTCGCCGCAGGTTGTGCCGGAATGATCTTCGTCATCACTGGCAGCGTGAACCGGTTTAAGAACCGTGACGCCTTTACAAAATACGTCAAGTCTCAAGGAGGCAGGGTTTCCGGAAGTGTTTCCGCAAAAACAAACTACCTTGTAAACAACGACTTGAATTCCCCTTCTTCCAAAAACAAAACCGCAAAAGCTCTCGGCGTACCGATAATCTCTGAGGACGATTTTATTGAACGCTTCGGATTTGAAGAATAGACGGGGTAAAGTCCATATAATGGTGTAATAATAAAAAGCGAAAAAGAAGAGCCACGTGCTCAACCTTTAGGTATAATGTTAAAGGCCAATCCAACATAATACCGAGGAGGATGGGTAATGAAACAGATCCAGATGGAAAGGGAGACTAAAGAGCATGAAAATCAGAACAGACTTTGTGACCAATTCAAGCAGTAGCAGTTATGCGACTGTTCATGTCAAGAGCAAGATGCTTGCGGACTTTTTCAAGAAGAACAAGAAATATATTAAATCTGAAAACGCCGATAGAGGCACGATCAGAAAAATAAGCGTCAAAGTAAAGGAAGATGAGACAGACATTAAAGCCACTGTTTTTCATGTTTCCGAAAGTCCGGAGTCGATGAATGGAATAGTGTTCAATATGCTTGAGCTTGTAGGACTGTACGACGATTGGTCGGACAAGATTGATTCGCGTATTGGGGGCGTTGATATTGACGCGCTTGATGAGTCGATCGAGGAGATCGTGTGGACAGCACGGAGATATGGCCTTGATGGAGATGATGGAAGATATGATAGGAGCTCCTATCAACCGGAGGTGTTGCAAAGCCTCCTTAAGAAAATTGCGACTCGCAATAAATGCAAGCCGGAAGAGGTCACGGATGATATGTTCATGCAACAGGTCAGGCCAAAGCCGGGTGTGCCTACGGAAGAAGCAAAACTACAATATACAAAAGAGAGTGGCAAGAGCAGCTTTTATTACACCGACACTATGATTGTAAAAAGAAAGGAGACGGATGAAGGAAGCAGGTTAATTAAGCGGACGAAGAATGTTTCGGTTAAAACTACGGTTCGTCCTGACGTAAGCATCAAAGAAAATAATATAAGTTGTGAGGAGTTCAGAAAGTATATCACAAAGGAAGAAACGCTTTTGCTTAAAGGAAAAACTGTCGTAGTTACAAGCGGGGCAGTATTGGCAGCAGAAAAAGCAAGTATTATGGATATTAGGCAGAAACTATCAGAGGCCGGTGCGATTCTTAGAGAGTCTGTGTCCGGAAAAACTGACTTGTTGATTTGTGATCCGAATGATTACAGTTTGACTAACAAATCGTTAAATGCCGTTAAACAGATAAAAGCAGGGAAGCCGCTCAAGATTATTGCAATTGAAAACGCTATTGAAGCGCTCTATAATCGGACAACAACTGATGACTGATGATCATGAACTGAAAACAAAAACTGAAAAGAGAGAAAGCCTGTTCTAAAAAAGTTTTGACTTGCTGCGTTAGAGGCGCCGGTTTCAAGCCTTTTTGCGTCTTCCGCGCAGCGGAAAGGTATGGTCCTAAACATGGGGAGATTATATTCGATCGAAATTGAATCAACCAAGCAGGAAAACCTTGAATTACTTGCACTGTCAGTTGCATATTATTACAACAATTATAGTACAAAAGAGGAAGTGCTTTCAGCATTAAATGCCGGAGAAATATCTCGGGATGGAGAATATGATACTACTATCTCCTATGAAAGAGGCAAAGCACATATTCTATTTGATACGAGCTATATGGAGCTTCCAAACCTTTACGAAAACGACCCTGATTGTATGTATGAAATATTTAAGGGTGTCGTCCCTGTTGTAAATGGCGGCCCATTTAAAATTAGCTTTGATTTCCATGACGATTGGGCAGACTACAGCCATTTTGGAAAGTGTGAATTCGACGGCAAAACGATTAAATACTCGGATTCTGCTTCTGCGTCTTCGGTATGTTCCCCCAGAAATCAAAAATTCTGTGCTCAATATTATAATGGCCGGTTTTCAAATGAGGAAAAAGGAGCTTGGGATAAGATAACCGGCGAACCCGTTTAAAACAAAGTGCTTCTACAATAATCCTTCACATTGGATATAAACATTAATGACGAAGCGCCTGACGAAATACCGGAAGAGTATTACTCTTTTTGCTTGAGGTGCGATCATTCGAGAGAGATGATCTGATAAAGTCTCCCTCATTTCCCATTAAAGGATTCCGGTGATAAAATGGACGAGAATGAAAAGCGGATCATCACTCTTGCAAGAGAGGTCCTGAGGCTGAGCCGCAATACGCTTTTAGTGAACCTGCGCTTTCTGGATGCGGCGCTGAGCCGCCTTGAACCGAAGGAAATAGCGGAATTGAGCTTTGCTACTGACGGTCGGGTGCTGGCCTATGACCCGAGGCATGTGCTCAAATGCTATCGGGACGACCGCGCGGCGCCGGTGCGGGACTACCTGCACATTGTCATGCACTGCATATTCCGGCACATGTTTATCAATACGCTGGTCGACCGCCCCGCCTGGGATCTCGCCTGTGACATCGCGGTCGAATACAGCATCTCGCAGCTCAATCTGAAAGCTGCTGCGGCGACACGGTCAGGCATGCAGACCAAGGAATTCGCCCGGTTGCAAAAGGAGGTCGGAAAGCTCACGGCTGAAAAGCTCTATCGGTTCTTTCTGGACGAAAAGCTTTCGCCTGCAAAGTTGGCTGCGCTGCGAGGACTCTTTTACGCGGATGACCACGAGCTCTGGTACATGAGCGAAGAAGAGAAACAGGCGCAGAACACACTTTCACCGGATGGCGAAGATGAAGAGCAGAAGAACCACGGGCAGGGCGAAAGCGAAGAAACTTACGCAGAAATGAACGCTGCTGTCACGGCCGACGGTGAAGAAGAGACCGGCGGTGAGGGCGACGCCCCGCCGATCGGCTCCGAGGAAGACTGGACCAAAGTCTCTGAGCAGATCCAAATGGACATGGAGACTTTTTCGAAGGAACAGGGACAAAACGCCGGAGCAATGCTGCAGAACCTGCGCGAGGTCAACCGAGAGAAATACGACTACGCGGAGTTTTTAAAGCGCTTTGCCGTGCGCGGCGAAGTCATGCGGATCAATGACGACGAGTTCGACTACGTTTACTACACCTACGGCCTGCGGCTTTTCCGGAAAATGCCGCTTGTGGAACCGCTGGAGTACAAAGAAGTCAAGCGCATTCGCGAATTCGTGGTCGCAATCGACACATCAGGCTCCGTAGAGGGAGATACTGTACAGACTTTCGTGCAGAAAACATGGAACATTCTAAAACAGTCAGAGAGTTATTTCAAAAAGATCAACCTCCACATCATCCAGTGCGACGCTTCGATCCAAGAGGACGCGAAGGTCACCTCGCAAGAGGAATTTGACGAGTATATCAGAACCATGAAGATCCGCGGCCTCGGCGGCACGGATTTTCGGCCGGTTTTCCGCTATGTGGATGAATTGCTCAATGCAAAAGAGCTTCGCAACCTGAAGGGGCTGATCTACTTTACCGACGGCAGGGGGACATTCCCGGAGAAAAAACCGGATTACGAGACGGCGTTTGTGTTCTTGGACAACGAGGACAACAACTACGACGTTCCCCCATGGGCGATCAGACTGGTGCTGCGGAGAGAAGATCTGCAAGGGTAGAAGACGCGGAGCAGAGTTGGCTTCAAACAACGCGATCTTTTGGCAGATAGATAAAGAGTAAAATCGAAGATGCTTCTCTTATGCTGAAGATCATAGCTGAGTAACTGATACTGAGAGGGAGGAACTGCAAGATGGCTGAAAACGAGATTATCGAACCGCTGGTACTCAAAGGAAAGCGTGTATCACGGACCTGGCTGACAGTGGAGCAGGAACAACACCTTGAATCATTGGTAAAGAAGTTGGGCGGACGTTATGTCACAACATCCGTTTCGGAAAAAACATCTTATTTTGTGATCCCCGACAGCGGCAATGCTTACACTTCAAAGTTTTATAAAGCCAAAGAGCTGGTTGAAGCCGGAGTTCCGCTTCAGATCATCAAATATTCCGATTTTGTCCGGCGCGCGGAAGAGAGCCTGAAACACCCGCGGAACGAAACGGCTGAAGACCTGCTCCAGGAGCTCATGCAGAAACCGGCCTCAGGCGGCGTCATTCGCAACAGGACCGACAGAGCAAAGTCTCCGGCTTCGTCGAATGATCCGGATGAACCGTTTACATCCCGCTTTGCCGAAAAGATCATCGTTACGACCTGCCTTTCCGATCTGCAGGAAAGCTATGTTGCGAAATATGTCGATCAGTGCGGTGGCTGGGTCAAGAGCGCGGTATCCGGCAAAACGGATTACCTTGTGGTTTCCGATACCGACTTCAGGCAGACCAACAAATACTCTCGCGCACAGGAACTGATTCATCATGGAAAGAACATCACCGTGATCGGGTATACGGATTTTCTTGCACAGATCAAAGAAGACGCCGCCATTCTGAAAAAAAAGAAGAAAGCTACGGCGCGGCGAAGCGCTGCCCCGGCAGAAGCAAGCAGGCCGGAGGACTTCGCGATCGAAAAAGGCATTTTGAAGAGCTATACCGGCAAAGGCGGCGCCGTGACGGTTCCGAACGGCGTGAAGTATATCGGCACAGAGGCGTTTGCACTGAAAAATATCACCGAGATCATAATACCTGAAGGCGTTAAGGAAATACGAAAGGACGCGTTCAGGAATTGCCGTCAGCTCCTGAGTGCGAAACTGCCCGAGAGCTTGGAAAAGATCGGAGAGTATGCCTTTGCCGGCTGCAAAATGCTTGAGGAGATCGATCTGCCGGAAGGCGTCACAGAGATCGGCAGGGGCGCTTTTATGGATACCCGCAGACTAAAGACGGCGCACATTCCGAACGGCGTTACGGTCATAAA
>CACXBN010000096.1 GCA_902765885.1 uncultured Ruminococcus sp.
AACACAAAGAAGGCGATACTTACATCGCGGTATTTAAAGAGATTGAAATTGAAGAGGTCGAATATCAGATCAGTTTCAAAGCATCCGAACATGGGTTTGTCTCCTATGTTAAGGAGGATGCTGAAAAAACTAGCGAAATCATTCAGACTGTCAAGGAAGAGAAAGAAGTAGTCTCAGTCATTGCAAAAGCTGAAGAAGGTTACAAGTTTGTTGAGTGGAAGCGTAACGGCGAATCTTTCTCTGACAGAGAACAGATTGAAGCAAGCGAGATTAAACTTGCCGATGGCGATAGTTATGTAGCTGTATTTGAAGAATTGATGCCTGCCCAGGAGTTTACGGGTTATGCAGGTAGAGTATTTGTTTATGCGTCGGTTGAAGCCGGAGCATTACCAGCAAATACCGAAATGGTTCTTACAGCAATCCCACAAAGTGAGATTTTAGATGTAGTTAACAACGCTGTTGAAGGAAATGTTAAATCGATTAGTGCTGTTGATATCACATTTATGGTCAATGGGAAAGCTGTTGAACCGGCAGGACCAGTTAACGTTATTTTAAGAACTTCAACGAAAGACACGAACAACGAACAGAGCGTTGTCCATATCGACGACAATAATAATGTTGAGACTGTTGATGCAAGCATTACTACCAACGCCGCAACCACAACAACAGCATTCACGACAGAACAGTTCTCGATTTATGCGATTGTTGAAACTGGCGATGATGCCCGTTTAGCTTTAGAGTTTGTTCAGACTGATGGTTCAAAGGTAACGATTCTGGTTAAAAAGAACGACATCGATGAAGAGAGCCTGAACATGATCGTTTATGATCCTGGAACTGGCACATTACCAGAGAATGCCATTTTTGAAGGCTGGATTGAAAATAAGGATTATGAAGCAAATGATGAGGCGTTGACGATCGCAGATATAAGAACAGCCGCCATTGAAACATTGAACAGAGGTGTCACTGACGGCGTGACCACAATTACTTATTATCCGAAGTTAGTTAAGCAGTATAATGTCACATATCTAGATCAAGTGAATGTTTCTTTGGGAATGAGCGCAATCAAAATACGTTTTGATGCGGAAAATCCAGCTGTAAAATACACAGTCAATCAGGCATATACGCCAGATGGCGAAGAAAATTTTGAAGGCTGGAAGGTTTCTTCAGGAGGAGACAGTATTGAAGGATATACTCCAGGCAGTATTTATCCTAATGGATCTGAGATTACGATTACTGGCAGTGTTACGTTCTCTGTAAATGCTCCTAAAGGCCATTGGATTATATTCCATGAGGATGGTGGTACTTATGTTGCGCCGCAATTCGTTAAATCAGGCGAAGACACTGTTGAACCAACTATAGAAATGGTTAAAAAAGGTTATTCTTTTGGTGGCTGGTATCTGGATGAAGAATTTACGACGCCATTTGAATTTGGAAAAGAGTTGAGTGATTCAATAGATTTGTACGCTAAATGGACACCGACTGAAACAGCAAATTATACCATTATCATTTGGAAACAGAACGCAGGTGGAGATGCCTATGACTTTGGTGAGTCGATCTCTTTGACTGGAACTGTTGGAGAAGACATTTCAACTGTAAGAGAGAGTGGCAGTGGTGAAAGCAGATATGCGATCATAGACGGATCGGACAAGAAATATACGGGTTTCCATTTGAAAGAATATGATCAGAATATTGAAATCACGCCAGAAGGATCAGCTGTATTAAATGTCTATTACGATAGAAATACCATTACATTAAATTTCTACACGTTCACTCAGACAGGTTATCAGCTTGACAATGGACATGATCAACTTGAGTCTTGTTATGGTAGAGAGTGGAATGGCTGGACTTGGAGTTACGATTATTTCATTCTTTATCTAGCTCAAAACGGGAACTATTATAGAACTTTAAATCCAGATGGCACGGTATCTGATCGTTATTTTGGTGACAGATACGTGAAGACAGGTAGCTGGAATTTGGAAGAGTCTTTTACAGGCTTATATGGTTCAACTCTAGCTGATAATGAGTGCACATGGCCATCGGAAGAGGACTGGTACGATGGACATACAAATCATGGATCCACATATGGTTCTAGGACCACTTTCTTAGATGCATTCCTGCCAACGGACGACAGTTCAGTGATTGATTTCTATGCACGAGTAAAAGATGATGGTGTCAGCCATACAACGGTGATCAGATTCTATAAACAGAATGAGAATCAAGATGGCTATACTTTGGCAAATACTGTATATGCTGGTTTAGGTAATTTTTATATTTCGGATAAATATAGTGGCTACCAAGCATACCGGTACAGCGTTGATGGCGGGGCATGGACCAGTGTAGGAACTAAAGATCCTAATACCGGATTCTATAACGGTGGTGAAGCCGTCTCGTATAATAGCGTATTAGAAATACGTTTTAATCGTTCAAATTATGAACTAACTTTTATGGATGGCGAATATGTAGATGGTGATGACAATCACATCAAAAACCAACATACAATCCTACTCCATACAATAAGTGGCATTCCGCTTGGTTCTGATATGTCTTCCTACAATAAGGGTGGTAGTAATTACTATAGTCCAGATGTACAGACCGGTTTTGTATTTGATGGATGGTATATCGATGAGACATGCACACAGCCATATAATTTTACATCAATGACTGAAGGTGGCATCGTTGTATATGCGAAATGGAAACAGAAACAGTATCGTGTTTTCCTCCATCCAAACGCAGAAAGAGATACCACACTAAACTGGGGCTCTTCAAGTCAGGAGATGAATTTCCGTAGATCCGAAGGGCAGAAAATCAGCGTGCCGACAGGAACCAGACAAGAATATGAATTTATTGGGTGGTTCCTCTCAAATGGGACATTCTTCAACCAGGATGCATTCATCGTAAACGAGAGCATTGCTTCGGATTATGACAAAACAACCGACTTCACAGATCCAATGGATAAGTGGGGTGATGGTGCTACAGTTAATAATGATGTTGATCGTCCATGGGTTGTTCAGAAAATCGATTTGTTTGGTAGATGGCGTGCAATATTGACTGGTGCTGATGGAATTGGCATCCATTACAACTTAAATGGTGGTTCCGGAACTATATCAGATACAAGATTATATGTTGATAGCGCTAAAGCTATTGCAGGAGTTGCACCTAAAGCGCCAGCAGAGCAGAAGTTCGAATATTGGTCTGTCCAGACGTACAATAAAGAGACAGGAGAATATGAAGACAGTGGTGTAAAAGCTTTCCCTGGAGAAGAATTTACTGTATATAAGAAAGACGCTGAAATCATTGAAAATTCAGGAAGTACACCTGAAAAACCGAGTTTTACATATACTGTAGAATTAAAAGCAATCTATGGCCCAGCTGATTCTCCTACCCCGACTCATATTGTCTGGTATGCAAATAATGGTTCAGAAGAATCGATTGCCGAAAGAGAAGATTTGCTGATCAATGAGGCTGTTGATATTAAAGGTGTAAATACCTTTGAATATCAAGGATATAAGATGGTTGGTTGGTCAAGACTGAATGGTGAAACAAAGCCAGCAAGCCCGACTGATAAAAACGGATTGTGGCTGAACTATGATGAAGACAGCAAGAGCTTCTTCATCAAGCAAGGCAGCAGCAATACAACGGTAACTCAGATCGCCGCAGATGAAGATCAACCTTATCAGTATTTGTACGCGGTGTGGGAACCAATAGATTATACAATCCACTTCGACAAGAATGCCGAAGATGCTGTAAACACTATGGAAGATCAAACTTTCAAATATAATGAGGAAAAAGCATTAACTCAAAATGCATTTGAAAGAGATCACTATGAGTTCATAGGATGGAGCACCAACAAAGAAGCAACGGCAGCAGAGTATACCGACAAACAACCAGTAAAGAATTTAACTACAGAGGATAAAGCAGTTATTACTTTATATGCTGTTGGGAAGATTAATGAACACACAGTCACTTACGAATACGAGGGCGAAGTTCCAGAAGGTGCTCCGGCAGTTCCTGAAGCGAAGACCTACGAATACGGCGCAACT
>CACXBN010000097.1 GCA_902765885.1 uncultured Ruminococcus sp.
ATGAATGATGGCAAAACTCGTAACGAAAATTCATGAACTCCGGCGCGAACAGAAGATATCGCAGTCAGAACTGGCCGAGAAAGTCAATATCAGGCGTGAGACCCTGAGCCACCTTGAAAACGGAAAATACAATCCTTCGCTGAAACTGGCAATGGATATAGCCAACGTGTTTGGAAAGACAGTTGAAGAGGTGTTCCAGTTCGTGGATACCGAAGAATAACCGTTTAACACTGTGTATCCGACAAAATTCACAAAAGCATGGCATAGCCCGGTTGCCCAGAAGCTGCCTCCATATCAAAAGCTGCTATGAAGTCATAAAATTAGGAACACATTTAAGGGAGAATTCAAAGCCATAATATGAAAACGAATATATTATTGGAATATTCTCAAAATAATGGTATCATTCTTAGGAAAATAATATTTCGTACCTGGGGGATATAATATGGGAATCTGGGAACATGTAGGCAAGGCTGCACTGACAGTCACTGCCTCAGTCGGCTGTGCCGTGCTGTTTGGAGGCGCAAAAGCAATAGACGAGGCTACTAAAATTTACAAGGATTATAAAAAGAACCCGAACATTGATGTCCTCGACCGCTCATTATCAGCCGCAGGCGAAAGCATAAAATGTGGCGTAGTTTCTGCAGGAAAAATTGCTGCTGAAGGCTGTGGACAAATTTATTCGGATTATCAAAAGGAACAGGCCGAAGAAGCACGATTGAAAGAAGAATCCTATCGGAAATACGAAAAATATAAACAACAGATTGACTCTTTTGATTCCTATACAATTCGTTCAAGAATTGCCGGTGTTACCCATGAAAACAGGCAGGCATATGTCAAAGCCCTGTCAGTTGGACAATATTTAGAATACTGCCGTGAGAAAGACAATGTTTATGATTCTAATGCAGTCTCCTTATCAGACGGCATCCATACGATAGGATACATCAAGGCTGAGATTTCCGAAGAGGTTGCATACGCGTTAGATAACAATAAGAAGATAAACATCAAGGTTGATAAGAAGTTCGATGGAACGAATGGATTCAATAATGGAGCTGAGATACTTATCACGATTGAAGGCACTCAGCCGAAGCAATTCGTGCGCAATACTTCTAACATTAAAACCGGTATAGGCCTTGCTGCTGCAGGAGCCACTGCCGGATTTGCCGCAGGAAGATACAAAAGCCCAAGACGGTACGACGATGATTTTGATATGGATTATGAGACAGGTGGTTATGACTATCGCGAAATCGAAGTTGATGATGAGGACCGCGACTATCAGATAGCTCGCGAGGATGGCTACTTTGATGATTATTGAATCCCAGTCCTCATGATAAACAAAGCACTCTTGGACGGTGGCATTTTACTGATACCACTGTGCCATGAGTGCTTTCCTTTTCACTTTATAGTATATGCCTCAGTATTAATTACAGCTGATTTTCGGTATACCTACTTATCGATTGGAATACTTGCCTACGTTTGGGCTTCTCTCTCAACAATTCAAAAAAACATATCATTTTCTTGATAAAAAATTTTTCGGCATCCCCGTTTTTATAGATATTATCGTTCTTAGAAAATCGTATATTTTTTCTTGTTTCACCTGGATTGTTTAAGGTCAAATTTGATTGATGGGATTCCGGATATGTTTGACCTTGGAGTCCTTCATGATCAGAACAGGATTGATTCCAAGCTCTTCGAGTGCCTTCAACCTATTATAGAACGTTCCTTTAGATCCGCTTACGACAATGTCTGTTTTCTTGATGTGTATCCCGTTATTGATGAATTGTCTCTCTGCATTTTGAACTGAGCGTGCCTGTGCAATCCCTTGTAACAGATGAATAAGATTCTCCTTTTTCTTTGGACCGTATCCAGAGTCATTGATAATTTTCGACGCGTGATACAGGGAGTAAAAATCTCCCGAGCCAATCATTTCCAGATAACATTTCAAAAGATACCGACGGGACAAATCTTCATTGAGGAAGTTCATGATGTTCCGAGATTCCAGGCATTCTTTTCGCATAATGTCCTGCAGCTTTTGTTTCTTCATTTGGAGTTCAAATCGCACGACCCCTTCTGCTTCCTCCAGCAATCGCTGCATTGTAGCCTGAGGAACGCCTTCATATTCTTTTTCAATCTGTTTTCTTTTATCATAAGCGATAACCTTGGATGATTTATTGCCCTCTGCAGCACTCTGATCTTTACAGGCGTACGGGAGCCTCTTATCGTTTCTCCTCACATGCTTAGACGTCCGTTTACTGATCTTGGTAAACAATTCTGCCATTTCCTTGTTCTCAAGCTGAAGGTTCACTGAATAGTCTAAACGACGGCAGTTCCAATTTCTTAGTTCAACAAGTTCGGGAAACGATATATCATCAACGAAATGATTCATTGCTATATGGAATTCATCAGCAAGCATCTGCTTATTTTCCTCGGAGCAATAGAATAACTCTGTTGTTCTATGGTGCGTCAGGAGCATTTGAGGTTCAATACGGAGAATGATATAGAATATAGTACCAATCTGAAGGGTGTCACTGTGTCTGATCACAGTTATCTTCTTTATTCCGAGGCCTTCATGAGTCTTGCTCAGTTTGTGGCTGATTAATGCAACACTATGATTAGAGCTGAACAGCCTTTGAATCTTGCTGACTGGAAAACTAAATGCGCTCAGGATGCTTCTTATCTTTTCTTCATCACGTATGTCTTGGATGAGTTCAAGGGTGTGGACTATGATGGATCCCTCCATTTCATTATATAAA
>CACXBN010000098.1 GCA_902765885.1 uncultured Ruminococcus sp.
AGCGGAAGGATTTTTGCTTTTTTGACACGATTCGGCATCTCACAAACCTGCTCCGGAATTTGCCATGCCTGCTGTGATATGAGCAGACATGCCCCAGTGCCTCCTGAATCGCTGAACTGTGCCTGTAGGATTGCTTCTGCTGATTCTTGACGATGATCCATCCGATCAATTATTTATTTCACAAAATAATCAAGAAATGGTTTTTTCGTTCTTAATGGAGTCTTCGAGAATATTTCTGGCTATGGTAATAGCCTTTTTAACACTGCCTTCCATGAACGGATTGGAAAGATGAGCCATCTGCAGCGTATTCAAATATGAATATTTTCCTCCGACATCGCACAGAACCAGATAATCCTTCCATGCATTCTCGAAACTTTCCATGGCTTTCTTTTTGAATTCCATAGCCCCCATAGTGGTCAGTGTATAGTTTATATAATAGAACGGGTAGAGATATATGTGAAGCTTGTGATACCACCATCCTCCGCGTCCGAAGAAATCATCATCTTCATCATATTTTCTCCATGGCATATACTTTTCTTCGAGTTTATGCCATTCGTAAGTCCTTTCTTTTGGTGTCAATTCCGGATTCGCATAGCAGATATGCTGAAATTCGTCAACTGCTACCCCGAACGGCACAAATGTAATTGCATCCTGAAGATGCGCAAAACGATACTTGTCTGCATCTTTACCAAAGAACTTTTCGGCATAAGGATATGCAAACTGTTCCATGGACATGGAATGAATTTCCGCAATGTCGGTCGTAACATTCGACATATCTGACAATTCCTGATGCCTCAGAGCTCTGTAGAAAGCAAATGCGTGCCCCAGTTCATGAGATAGAACTTCCATATCGAATTTTGTCTGATTGAAGCATGAGAAAACAAACGGGGCTTTTCTGCTTGCAAAAGTGGTACAATATCCCGTTGATGCCTTTCCTGGCTTGTTTTTCAGATCCATGAGCTTGTGATCTATCATAAAATCGATAAATTCAGCTGTTTCCGGACTAAGGTCATGATACATCTCGCGTGCAGCATTGATCATGAAATCATCATCTCCTGCCGGAGTGGCATTTCCGTCAGGATAGATTCTGTCCTCATCGTATGCATATACACAGTCTATCCCGAGCCTTCCGGCTTGTGCTTTGTAAAGCTTTTCGCACAGAGGTACTATTTCTTTTCTTACCTGCTCTCTGAATGATGCTACCTCTTCTGCGCCGTAATCGGTTCTTCCCTGTTTCAGATAACCGAGGGGAATAAAATTGTCATACCCGAGGTTCTTACCCATCTGGTTTCTTATTTTTATAAGCTCATCCCATATTTCTTCAAGCCTTGTTTCATTGGCTCTGTAGAAATCCGAATATGCCCTGTAGGCATCCCGTCTCTTGTTTCTGTCTTCATCTTCGAAGTATTTCTGAATACCGTATAGATTGAGAGTCTTTCCGTCAAATTCTATCTTGCATGTTGCCATTATTTTCTGATATTCAGTGGTAAGGGTTGCTTCTCGCTGCATAAGAGGTATGTTTTCCTCGCAGAAACTCTTTTTCTGAAGCTCGGAATTCACAAAATACATAGGCCCGAATCGTCTTTCAACATCTGCTCTGAACGGGCTGCTTCCGACTGCATCCGAAAATGCGATGCTGTATGGCGCGAGCTCAGGTGCCTTCTGATTAAGATACTCTTGTTCTTTCTCATAGAACTCATCTGTCGTATCGAGTGTATTTCGAACGCTTGCTATGCTGAACATATCAAAAACAGGCATAAGCTCCTTATCAAGGGACAAAATCGTTTCGATCACCTCGTCTCCGCTTTTGGCGTTTTTGACACATTCCGTATGTTTTTTTAAAGTATTGATGATCTCATCGGGATTCGGCCTTTTATATTCGATTTCGGGAAAGGTCCAATTTTTTTCCATATAGCTGTAATCTCCTGCTTAAATAATATTTCTCAGTCGCTTAATGACTAGCATCATTGCATGTGCTGTAGTGAGCCTTCTGATTTTTGCCCTGTCGTTCTTGTTTCCGAATAACACCTTTTCGGTGTATGTTCCTTTTTCGTCAGACACTCCGAAGCAAACCGTCCCCACCGGTTTCTCCGGTGTTCCTCCGCCAGGTCCTGCTATTCCGGTGACTGACACGGCTATATCGGCTCCGACTGCTCTTTTTGCGCCTTCAGCCATGAACCCTGCACATTCCACCGAGACAGCACCGTGATTTTTCAGAGTATCTTCCGGGACTCCAAGAAGTTTCATCTTTACTTCGTTGGAATACGAAACTATTCCCCCGAGCAGTACAGAGGATGCGCCGGGAATATCTCCCACAGTTGACGAAATCATTCCAGCAGTGCAACTTTCTGCCGTGGCGAATGTCATATTGTGATTTTTAAGCTCCCTTACGAGCGCCGTCGCGGTTGCATTTTTTGCATCAAACGGGTTATCGGTTTCAAAATAGATATACCTGCCTACCTCCGTTTTGGCAATAACATCATACATTTCCCTGCACATAGCCATGGACTTCTCTATCGACTCGGAGCGGGCTGTAACTCTGATTCTGACTTCGTGTTCTCCCGCATATGGCGCTACCGTGG
>CACXBN010000099.1 GCA_902765885.1 uncultured Ruminococcus sp.
CATGGCAACGGATACGAATAAACTGCAGCAACAGGCTTCAGACCTTTCATCACAGTTATGGGCAATTGCGAATGACCTGCGCGGAGGAATGGATGCCAATGAATTCCGGAATTATATTCTCGGAACGATATTCTACAGGTATCTCTCAGAACGTACAGAGATGTACATGCAGGAATTGTTAAAAGATGATGGACTGACCTATGAAGAAGCGTTCAGTGACCCGGACTTCAGGCCCATTGTGGAACAGTGGTCACTGGAACATCTTGGCTACATCATCCCTCCTGAGAACCTGTTCCGCGAGCTGAACAGACGGATTGTAAAACCGAACGGGGACGCCGACAAGTTCTCTATTGAAGATTATGAGCGTGCCGTGACCGAATTAACAGGCTCTACGCTTGGTCATAAGTCCGAAAAGGCTTTTGAAGGCTTGTTCAATGATATGCGTCTTCAAGATACAAGACTTGGAGATACTGTCTCCGAGCGTACTGAGAAGATTGGGAAGGTCATAGCAAAGATCGGGGAAATTGACATGAATCTGCAGGACCAGCAGTTCGATATCCTCGGAACAGCTTATATGATCCTGATTGGGCTTTTCCAGTCCGGCGCCGGAAAGAAGGGCGGGGAATTCTTCACACCCACCGGACCGTCCAAGCTTTGCGCTACATTGGCGACTCTTGGGCTGGATGAAGCAAAGACCGTCGGCGATTGTACATGCGGTTCGGGTTCGATGCTTTTGGAAACGCAGAAGCATCTGACCAAGCAGAAGGTAGGTCACTTCTATGGACAGGAGAATAACCCGACCACTTATAACCTTGCCCGTATGAATATGCTGATGCATGGTGTAGATTATCAGAACTTTGACCTTTACAAGGGCGACACTCTTACCAACGATATGTATGGTGACGAACTGAAACTGACCGTACAGGTCTGCAATCCACCCTATTCCTTGAAATGGGGCGCAGACAAAAAGTATTTGGATGATCCGAGATATTCAGGTGTCGGAAAGCTCGCCCCAAAGAGCCATGCTGATTTTGCGTTCCTCCAGCATATGGTTTATCACATGGATGAAACGGACGGACGTGTGGCTGTCCTTCTTCCACATGGTGTACTTTTCCGTGGAGGTGCTGAAGAAGAAATCCGTAAATATCTGATCAAGGATCTGAACAGAATTGATGCTGTGATAGGTCTTCCTGCGAACTTATTCCATGGGACATCTATCCCTGTTGTAGTACTTGTCTTGAAGAGCAAACGGAACGGAAATTCCGATAATATCTTGTTTATCGATGCCAGTAAAGAATTTAAGCCTGGAAAGCCGCAGAACGAACTCACTGACGAAAACATACAGAGGATAATTGATTCCTATGAGAAACGTGCAGATATAGATAAATTTGCACATGTTGCTACGATGAAAGAGATCGTTAATAACGGCTACAACCTCAATATTCCTCGATATGTCGATACTTCAGAGGATGTTCCGGATGTTAATCTGGACGTCGTGGCACAGGAAATCCGGAATATTGACGAAGAAATCGGGAAGGTTTCGGAAGCACTGGAAGAGTCTTTTAAACAACTGGGAATTGAGTTCCCGTTTAGGGGTGTGCTATGACAAAAGAGGTAAAAAGAAATATACCGAAATTAAGATTTCCAGGATTTACTGACGGTTGGAAACAGCGTAAGTTTTTCGAATTTGCTCAGAGAGAGTCAACTTTTCGGTTATCGTCTTCTGAATATCCAAGTGTTGAGTATGAAGATGTAGTCTCCGAAGAAGGTCGACTGAATAAGAATATTCGGCTGAAAGAAATACAGAAAAACGGCATAGCTTTTGATGGGACTCAAGTGCTCTATGGAAAGTTGCGTCCATACTTGCATAACTGGCTTAACCCTGATTTTACAGGCGTCGCAGTCGGTGATTGGTGGGTTTTACGGCCTATTGGGATGGATAAGAAGTTCCTTTATCGTTTAGTACAGACGCAGCAATTTGATGAAGTCGCAAACCAATCATCGGGATCTAAAATGCCCCGTGCAGACTGGAATCTTGTCTCCAATACAGAGTTTATTACTCCATCTTCATTGGACGAACAGAGACGGATTGCCGAGACATTTGATAGCATTGACAACCTTATTACGCTTCATCAGCGTAAGCTTGACCAGATTAAAGAATATAAAAAAGGGTTGCTTCAAAAAATGTTTCCGAAGGACGGGGAAAATGTTCCAGAAATTAGGTTTCCGGGATTTACTGGTGATTGGGAACAGAGTAAGTTAGGAGAGTTGATGGATGTGACTTCTGTGAAGAGAATTCATCAATCTGATTGGACGGATTCTGGTATTAGATTTTTGAGAGCTAGAGATATTGTTGCTGCATCAAAAAATGAAGAAGTAACTGAACCACTTTATATTTCTACAGATAAATATAACGAATATAGTGCTATTTCAGGTAAAGTAAAAATAGGCGATTTACTTGTTACAGGCGTAGGTTCAATAGGTGTTCCAATGCTTATAAAGAGCGATGAGCCGCTATATTTCAAGGATGGCAATATAATCTGGTTTAAAAATGAAAATTCGATTGAAGGAAGTTTCTTCTTTCACTCTTTTATGGGAACTGGTATTCAGAATTATATACATGAGTCATCAGGTAAAGGAACTGTCGGTACATATACAATCGATAGTGGTAAAAAAACTCCTATATTATTGCCCAAAACAAAAGAAGAGCAAGCGAAGATAGGAGGATTTTTTGATGACTTAGACAACGTTATCATCCTTCATCAGCGAAAGCTTGAAAAGATGAAG